>CALIFM010000103.1 GCA_938021685.1 uncultured Gammaproteobacteria bacterium
GAGTGTTCAGTTGTAAATATTTCAGCATTAATTGAAGGCATCTACAATCCAGTCGATTTTAACTTGTTTTAAGTCGCCGCTCATGGCAATTACATCAAAACGGCATTGTTCATCTTCTCTGATGTGCTGTTGCATATAATGTTGTGCAGTATTGATTAGCTTGGTTTGTTTGCGATGGTCAACGCTTTCAAGGCCGCCCCCAAATTGTCTGCTGGCTCGGTAACGTACTTCAATAAATACCCAGCAATTTTCGTGTTGCATGATGAGATCAATTTCACCATGCTTACTGCGGTAATTTTGCGTGACAAGAGATAGACCTTGGCTTAACAAAAACTGTTTTGCTTGCAGCTCAGCGGCTTGGCCAATTTCCTTTGTTGAGTTAGTAGCAGTTGGACTGCCTGTAAGATCAAGCTGCTTACTGTTCTTGTCTTGTAGGAAGCCCAAGTGTTTAAGGGCGTGCTTTAACACGCACTGCACTTTCAGTAAATTGGCCCCAAACACGGTCGTGATCGATGTTTCTAAATTCATCCATGCGCAAGCGCATTGTGCGGCCATTCATCCATTGCGTTGGGTTTGCTTGCAAGGTTCCTAGCTGTCCGATTGCTTCATAGGCGGCGTAACCTAACGCATAAATACGGTCAAGGGCAGACCCGCCGTAGCGCAAGTTATTAGTGCGGCTAGCTGCCAGAGTAGCAGCTAATTGGTTTTCTATTTCAGGCTCTATCACAGCATCTGTGGATGGAGCTTGCTCGTCTACAGTAGCAGAGTTTGTTTCTACAAGGGTTGGGTCGTTAAAGCTGGGCTGGCCTAATAACCAGGGTAGGTCAACAAAGCTTAAGCCTTCAAGGTCGCCGTCTTTAAACTTATCGAATTGGCCAGAATAAACACTGGAGGTCGCCATTAAGGGTAAATCTTGTCCCTGATAAAACTTCAGCAAGGGTACTAACCTGCGCGCATCTTTTGCGTTGCCTGCCATAAATACGAAGTCGATGTCACTGCGACGTTGCGCATTGTATTGTAGGTTGGTGCCAACTAAGGCTTGTAGTTGCTGATGGCGGCGCTCGCTGTCAAAAATAGCAAGTAAGCCTTTAACGGCTTCATTACTTGCTTCGTCGTTACCAGCAAAGCTTTGTTCGGCACTAATTTGCCCGCCTAAAGCAGTGAAGGCTTGCACAAAAGCGGCGCTGACACGCTCACCCCAAGCGTTGCTTTTGCGTAAGATAGCAGCGGTTTGCAGCCCGCTTTGGATTGCTTGCTCAGCAATAGCTTGGGCATCTTGTTCTGGCGACAAGCTAATGCCCCAAGTGTTAGCGTGCGCGCTGTATTCGGGTAACAAACCGATCAGTAAAGTAGGCACAGCTAGGTTTGCTTGGCTATGCAGAGCTTGTACCGCTTTTCGTCCCAAGGGGCCTACTATAAAGTCTGCACCGTCGCCCACCGCCGATTGGTAATACAATGGGCTGAGGTTGGCTTCAGCTCCTGTATCATATAGGCGTGTTAAGTTTTGGCCTGTGGCTTGTTTTTCTGCGTCAAAAAAGCCCTCTTTAAAGGCTTGTGCGGCAGGGCCAAGGCGTGAAGTAATAGGCAACAGTAATGCCAAATTACTTGGATTGAAATTTTGTGCTACACCTGCGTTGCCTGCATTACGAGGGTCAGTGGTCAACAACTCAGGGCTGGCAGGGTGACCAGGGAATTGCTGCTGCCATGCAAACCAGCTATCGTCGTTGAGTGCTCTGCGCTTTTGTAGTTTTACAAGCTCTTGCCAGCCGGCAAGATCAGGATGGTTTGCCTCGGACTTAAGTTGGGATAGTTGTGAAGGGCTTATTGACAGAAAAAGCCGATATAATGCATTTAAGTTGTTTGCATCTGCATTGCCAACAATGTCGCTTAATGCAAGGCGGGTTTCAATGGCTTGCAGCTTGTTTTGGCTTGCCTCGTATAGCCGTGCCTGTAAATTTAAAAACTGTAGGCGTGCTTGAGTGGGTAGAGCGCCATTTGGGCCTAGAGCGTCTAATAAGGCTTGTGCTCCACGCGAATTGCCATCAAGAAATTGCAAATGAGCTGTGGCAATTTGGTAATTATAGATTTGCTCTTGTGTTAGCTGCTCTGCATTTACTTTGTTGAGTGTTGTTTGAGCTGTGAGTGTGCGGCCTCGATCCAAGAAGCGGCTAGCCGCAGTTAAATAGAGTGTGTTTTTAATGACAGGATCGGTTTCGGACTCGGCTTGCTGCAGCAGCTCCTCAGGATCTAGATCGGCAGCAATTTTTGCTTCCTTGAGTTCGCCTTCTTCATTAAGTGCAAAGGTGCTAGCTTCTTCTTCGGTTGGGGGCGCTTCAGTGGTGATTGCCTCTTGTGTTGGTGCGGATTCAGGTGCTTCTTTTTTAAAGCTACTGCATGCACTAAGCAGTACGATCAAGCACAATAATGCTGAGCTACGATTAACTTTTTTCAAGCAGAGCTTGCGAGCCATAAGGAACCTTGCCACAATCAAACTAATGAAACGGCGAGTATACGGCAGCACGCGATGAACAGCAAAGCAGGAAACCTTTATATTGTGGCAACGCCGATTGGAAATTTGGCAGATATCAGCTATCGCGCAGTGGAAACACTAAAGAGCGTTGATAAAATTTTGGTGGAAGACAGTCGTCATGCGCGCACTTTGTTGGATCACTACCAAGTGCGCACACCACTCAAAAGTTATCATGAGCACAATGAGGTGCAAATGATTCCTAAAGTTTTAGCTGCTTTGAGTGAGGGGCAGTCTTTTGCACTGATTAGCGATGCAGGTACCCCGCTTGTGAGTGATCCAGGTTTTAAATTAGTGCGCGAAGCGCAGCTGGTGGGATATCAGCCGTTAGTGGTGCCGGGCCCTTGTGCAGCAATTGCAGCATTGTCAGTGTCAGGCTTGCCAACAGACCGGTTCGTTTTCGAGGGTTTTTTGCCTGCGAAGACTGCTGCGCGTGAAGCTCATTTGGAGAGCTTGCAAGATGAAATTCGCACTTTGGTTTTTTACGAAGGTAAGCACCGTATTGCGGCTTGCTTGCAAAGTATCGCTAAGGTATTGGGTGCGCAGCGTCGTGCTGTGGTGGCACGTGAGCTGACTAAGAAATTTGAAACGGTGTTAAACGGTTTGTTGTCTGACCTTGTCAGTCTGATCGAAACACAGCCCGATAATAGCAAGGGCGAGTTTGTAATATTGGTTGAAGGGCAACAGCAAAAGGCTTCAAGCGCTGATCTTGAGCGTTTGTTGGGCTTGTTGATGAGAGAGTTGAGTGTAAAAAAAGCCAGTCAGCTTGCCGCAAACATTAGTGGTGCAGGGAAAAACGAATGCTACGAGCTTGCCCTGAAAATACAACAAGATGCAGAAGAGGTTGCGTCATGAGCAAATTTTGGAATCGACGCACGCAGCAACTCAGTCCATATGTGCCTGGAGAGCAGCCACAGGACCAAGAATATATTAAGCTAAATACCAACGAAAGTCCGTACCCACCTTCGCAGAAGGTGTTGGACGCGATGCGTGATGCAGTGGACAGTGGCTTGCATTTGTACCCCGACCCAAATGCCAAGCAGCTTAAGCAGGCTGTTGCAGAATATTATAAGTTAGATGCTACTAATGTGTTTGTGGGTAATGGTTCGGACGAAGTGTTAGCACATATTTTTGCTGGTTTGTTTGTGCCCGAGAAACCTTTATTGATGCCAGACATCAGTTATAGTTTTTATCCAGTATATGCACAGCTTTATGGTCAACTTGAGCAATATATGCCGCTGGATGAAGGCTTTAATATTTGTTTGGAAGATTATGCCGGCGATAACGGTGGGGTAATTTTTGCTAACCCTAATGCGCCTACGTCGTTGGCTTTATCGCTTAAACAGATTGAGATGTTTTTACAACGCAATACTAAATCAGTGGTGGTAGTTGATGAGGCTTACGTCGATTTTGGCGGTGAAAGTGCAGTAGCGTTAGTGAAAGACTATCCAAATCTCGTGGTCGCGCAGACGCTGTCTAAGTCAAGGTCGTTGGCTGGGTTGCGAGTAGGTTTTGCAATTGCTAATGAGGAAATCATTGAAGGCTTAGAGCGTGTTAAAAATTCGTTTAACTCATACCCCATAGATAAAGTAGCACTGGCAGGTGCGACTGTAGCAATGCAGGATATAGCTGGCTTTGAAGCATCACGTAATGCGGTATTGGCAACACGTGCTTGGGTAAGCGAAGGGCTTGCAGGGCTTGGGTTTGAGGTGCTGCCGTCTGCGGCTAATTTTGTGTTTGCAAAGCCCAGCAAGTTGAGTGCACATGATTTGTACTCATTACTTAAGCAGCGCGGAGTGCTGGTGCGCCACTTTGCCAAGCCGCGTATTGAAGATTATTTGCGTATCACTATCGGCACAGATGAAAAAATGCAAGTTTTGCTGGCTCAGATTGAGGCTATTCAGTCTGTCGCTTAATCGCTCTGCGCCAAAGGAGGTATGTTGTCGATGAAAGCAAAGCGCGGCTGTTCATGCCCATCATGGTTAACAGTTTCATTAAACATTTCAAGCGGCCGCACCCAAAGCCCGTTTTCTCCATAAAGTGGTCGATACACGACTAGTTGCTCTTCGCTTTCACTATGTCTGGCTACACCAATAACTTGATAGTTATTGCCTTTGTAGTGGCGGTATTTGCCCGTTTTGATCATGTTGCTTTCCGTATTTGGTAAAGGCTTGTATTGAAGCTTTTTTTGGCGTATCGTTCAAGCCGAAGTTGGTCAGGCGATCGCGCTGCTTTTGTTAATGAAAATTAACTGGCAGGGAGGAAAGTCCGGGCTCCATAGGGTAGTGTGCCAGATAACATCTGGGCGGCGTAAGCCGACGGCTAGTGCCACAGAAAATGAACCGCCTGCATTTTTAAAGGTGCTGGTAAGGGTGAAAAGGTGCGGTAAGAGCGCACCGCGCGCTTGGCAACAAGGGTGGCAGGGTAAACCCCACACGGAGCAAGACCAAATAGGAAACCAGGGTGATTTGCAGTACTTAGGTTCTGTTTAATTGATCAAGACGCGGCCCGCGTTGGTTTCGGGTAGGTTGCATGAGGTGTTTGGCGACAAGCATCCCAGATGAATGATCGTCCAACGACAGAACCCGGCTTATCGACCAACTTTACTTATCATTTCTATAGAATCAGATTAGATAATTTCTTTATCTGTCTGATTTGTATGCTTTTAAAAATCAACATTATTTTAAGCTGAACTGAACGTATCTTATTGAAAAACCTTG
>CALIFM010000104.1 GCA_938021685.1 uncultured Gammaproteobacteria bacterium
CGGATGTACGACAGTTACCGCTTGGGGGCAGGTAAATCACGCGCCATTGCTGTAGTGTTTATCGATCGCATCATTGGCTTGTCGGCACTCCTCTTGCTATGCCTATTGGTATCATTGTTTGCGCGTGAAGTGGCAGAGCAAATCCCTCTTGTTCAGCTATTTTTGCTCGCAGCTGTAGTTGGCATGGCGGTATTAACATGGATTGTGTTTGGCAGCGGCGGCGAAACACTACTAAGTCTTACCAATCGCCCTAACCCAATATTTAAGTTGGCGCACAAAATATTAGATAAAATCTACGAAGGCTTTAGCTTGTTTCGCGGCCGTCGTGACGTGCTCCTGAAAGCGGTCGGCCTGTCCTTATTGCTGCAGGCCAATGTGGTGGTGCATTGCATCTTAATTGCTAAGGCCTTAAGCATCGACATTCCCACTGTGGCGATGTTTATTATTATTCCGCTGTCTTATCTCATTATGGTCTTGCCGATCTCTATCAATGGCGTAGGATTGCGCGAATCGATCTTTGTGTTTTTCTTCGGCCTTTATGGTATTGCCAATGAGCAAGCGCTGGCCTTTTCGTTTATCTCTTTTGGCATGATCTTGGCGCAAGGCGTGCTGGGTGGTTTGGTGTTTTTAATGCGCCGACGTAAAGATAAAGGCAGCAGTAAGCTGAACATACCGGATCTGGATGAGGTTTAAGCGTTAAAGAATCCGACCAATAACGAAATCAGCGCCCCAACATGTACGACCATAATCGCGCGATCTTTCCATAAGACGCCCACTGTAAACCACAAAACAATACCGACGATAAAGAAATAAATATTCATCGGAGTATGCCCCAGTCCAGTTAATCCGTAGCCAATGAGCTGAATCACGGTTGCAATCCACTTTATAATATCGGTTGTTTTCATGGTTTAGTTTTAGTTATAGGTTGATTTTTAAAATACAAACAGGTTGCTTAATCACCTCCCTTAATAAGCGTCAGCACCGCCACAGCCACTGCTTGCGGTTGTTCCATATGTACATAATGTCCTCCGCTTAAGTCCAGCCGGGTTAAATTAGCATAGGCTTCTAGCCTTGCTGGGGTAGAAGAAAGCTTGTCTAAAATACCGTCGCTGGCATACACCAGCAAGGTGCTTTGTTTAATTCGGCCGATGAAGGCGAGCACTTGCGCTTCTGTGAAACTTAGCGGCGAGGTGAACTTAAGCCGTGCATCGCTCATTAATTGCAAACCATTTTTTTGCTGCTGAGTGGCGTACTGCATCAATAGCTTGGAATGGTCATAGCCCAATGGAAAAACACTGCCTTTAATACGGGCTTGGGTAGCGTCTTCAAGGTCATCAAACCAACGGCCACGGTTTGGGTCCCATTGGCTATAATCTTGTAGTGCTTGTGCTAGCTTATCTGGAGCCTCCTCAGCAGCGGTGCTTAAAGGACCAAGCAGGTCAATTAAGCTTAAGCTTTGCACTCGCTGCGGTGCGCAGGCAGCCAGCAAGCTGCACACTCCTGCTCCCATCGAGTGGCCTAGCAGATGACATTGTTGCCAGCCTAGGGTATCTAAAACTTGGTCTATGTGCTGTACATAATCAGCCAAGTAAGCGAAGTGCGCTCCCGGTGTGTGACTGCTGTAACCGTGACCGGGCAAATCGATGGCAACAAAATTGGTGTCGTTCATGTATGGGAGCATCGGGATGAAGCTAGCGCGGTTGTCCAGCCAGCCGTGCACTGCCAACACTTTGTGAGGACTATCTAAAGTCGAATTACGTAAGGCGCTGATTTCACCTATTTTGGTGTCGAGCGTAAATTCAGAAAACATAAAACCTAAGCATGAGTTTGGGAACGAGAAAACCTTCTTCGAAGTGGCCTAATAGTAAGTGGTTGAATAGTGTAAAATAGACAATGAATAAACTATCGTCGGTGGTGGCTAAAAGCGACTGAGCGATGGGCCTGACCAATACGTCCAATAATACTATTAGGGCATACAAAAAGACATATACGAGATAAAAATATGACTAAAAACGATACCCCAAAATTAGAATCTAAGGTGGTGGATGCCGCTACGATTGACCGCAAAAAAACCAAAGGCCAATGGGAGATGGATGTGCGCGCTGCTTCCGTTGGTCCAGATGTGGTGGACATTCGAAAGTTCTATGGGCAGTCGAAAATGTTTACTTACGACCCTGGCTTTACTTCTACCGCTTCATGCACCTCGGCGATCACTTACATTGACGGCGGTAAGGGCGAGTTGTTGTATCGTGGCTACCCGATTGAGCAATTGGCTGAGAAATCGGACTACATGGAAACCTGCTATTTATTGCTATACGGAGACTTGCCAAACAAAGAATCCAAGCAGGCATTCATCAGCGAGATTAATTCGCACACCATGCTGCACGAGCAGTTGTCCACGTTTTATCGGGGTTTTATGCGCAGTGCGCACCCGATGGCGATTATGGTAGGTGTGGTAGGGGCGTTGTCGGCGTTTTATCATGACAGTACTGATATCAACGACCCAGCGCAGCGCCAATTAGCCGCGCACCGCATGATTGCCAAGATGCCGACCATTGCAGCCTATGCTTATCGTTATTCATTGGGTTTGCCCTTTCCGCAGCCACAAAATGATCTGAGCTATTCGGAGAACTTGATGCAGATGATGTTCTCGGTGCCGACCGAGGATTATGAAATTAATCCTGTCATTGCCAAGGCGATCGACCGTTTTTTGATTTTGCATGCTGACCACGAGCAAAATGCCTCGACTTCCACTGTGCGCTTAGCGGGGTCTTCAGGCGCTAATCCGTTTGCTTGTATTTCTTCGGGTATCACGTCATTGTGGGGCCCAGCACATGGTGGTGCCAATGAGGCGGTACTGAAAATGTTAGATGAGATTGGAGACAAGAAAAACATTGGTAAATATGTCGATAAAGCCAAAGATAAAAGCGATAATTTTCGCTTGATGGGCTTTGGTCATCGTGTGTATAAAAACTTCGATCCGCGCGCCCAAGTAATGCGTGATTCAGCGCATGAGATTTTGGAATCATTAGGGGTGAACGACCCGCGTATGGAGTTGGCGATGGAGCTTGAGCAAATTGCGCTCAAGGATCCGTATTTTATTGAGAAAAACCTTTATCCCAATGTGGACTTTTACTCGGGCATTATCTTAAGTGCGATTGGTTTGCCTACCAATATGTTTACTGCTATGTTTGCTATTGGTCGTACCGTGGGCTGGTTATCGCATTGGAAAGAAATGCTTGTGGATCCTGATCAAAAAATTGGGCGTCCACGCCAGCTTTATGTGGGCGAAACTCGTCGTGACTATACCGCGGTTAATAAACGCGGCGGCCGTAAAGACGGTGCTAGTTGGTCGCGATTTTGGTCTAACAAGCGCTAGTTATTATCCTAAGCAGGTAAGCTTATTAGGACGCGTTGCTATAAGTGACGCGGACCTGCGGAAGTTCTAATCACCGCCTGCAGGGCAAAATCACCCTGCTCGATAGTAACGCGCGGGTCAGCAAAATATGGCTCCAGCGCTTGCTTGATTTCGTTAGCTTTAGGGTGATGCACCGTCAATTGCTGCAACTGGCAGCCTGCGTTGTGCATCCGCCCCGCTGGATGTGTGTCGGTGGGCCATTCAATTACGCTTGGAAAAGCCCCGGACATTGGCATTTCACCATTCATTGGTAAGGCGATATCCCAGTGTAGCTGGTCGCGTTGCATCGGTGTAGCCACCCCGCAAAATTTAGGTAAGGCTGCAAGGCTTTGCACGAGGTTAGGCGTGTTGACGACCCAGGTACTTAAAAAAGGCGAGTAGCTGCTACTTGCATCGCTAAGCTGGTCTAAATTAAACCACCTGGGTTGGGCAGGGGGCGGCGCGCTTGGGTCAATCGCGATTACTTCCAGATAAATATCACTGCCCAGTGCCAGCAAATGATTATGCGTGCCCATTTTAGGGTGTTGCCCGCCAGGGGGCACATCTACCCCTAATTGCTGCTCAACGTAATCCACGCCCTGCTGCAGATCGGAAGCGACGATAACAAGATGGTCTAGACAAAGTTGAGGTGCACGGTTTTTCATCGAGGCTAAGGTGGGAAGATAGTGGCTTCATTATACTAATCTTAGGCGAAGTAGGCACTCAATTAGCAAAGTTGATTGTTGACATAATACCAAAAGGTGTTATATTTAACATAACACCTTTTAGTGTTGCTTAATTCACCGCTTTGATAAGTAGTTATGCTCATTTTAAACAAGACAACTAATACCGGTCCGCAGCAAGTGTTTCGCGCCTTAAGTGACCCATCGAGACGCCATATCCTACTGCTTTTAAGTCAGCAAAAATTATCCATCGGCGCGGTAGCGGCGCAATTTTCGATTAGCCGCAGTGCGATTCAAAAACACCTGTTGATATTGCAGCAAAGCGGTTTAATTTCTGTGCAAAAGGAGGGTCGCGAACGCCTCAATCGTCTCGAGCCAATGGCGATTAAAGCGGTGGTTGATTGGCTACAATACTTTGATCAATTTTGGGATGAGAGGCTGAACAAACTTAAAGTCAACATTGAGAACCAACCGAGGAATGATGATGACTGACTCAACAATTATTAAAACTATTTTTATAAAGGCTGACCCACAAACTGTGTGGCAGTTTTTGACGGATAAAAACAAACTAGGCGAGTGGTTTCATCCTGCTCAAGCAGACCTGCAAGAAGGCGAGGATTATGTGCTTTTAGTCCAAGATAAGGGCGGCGTAAATAAGCCAATCATCTGGGGCACGGTATTAGAAGTAAAGCCGGCTGAAAAATTGGTGTATACCTTTGCGATAGAGCCCTTTGGCAAGCAGACTACAACGGTAACATGGCAGTTGCAAGCCGAGCACGGCGGCACCAGTTTAATGCTAAGCCATGAAGGGGTAGATGTGGCGATGGGCAAGATGGCCTTGCAAATGTTAATGTCTTTGGATGTCGGTTGGGATGAACATTTTGAACGATTGAGGAAAGTAGTTGCTTAATGGCTTCTTAGCCTTTGCAGGCTTTATTAGTCCATTCGGTGCCGCCCTTTTCATTTGGCAAGAAGCACAGTGGCATATTAAATTGCTCTTGGCAATTTTTAATGGTCCATCGCTCTTGCCACACCCCTTTGCGGCTTTCTTGGTTGATGGTCATGGTGGTAGGCTGCATGGTCACCTGTGTGTTCAGCACAGCGGTCGTTTTACATTCTTTGTCTTTGCGCGTTTGATCTACCACAGCAGTTAGGCCGCCGCCGAATAGGTCTTGCATTAACATTGGTGAAGTAGCCGTGGTGCCAGGCACCAGTGGAGCTATACGGGGTGCTTTATCGGCGCTTTCGGCGGAGAAAAAGGCATTATAAATGATGCTTTGATCGCAGCGCTTGAATTCATAGCGGAATGTCCACACGCCTTCGGTGGGGTGGGTACCATTTGCAGCAAATTTAATGGGTTTGACGATCCCATGTGACAAAGGTTTAACTAAAAATTCACCTTCACATTTGGTTTGGATTTCCAATAATTCGCGGTCCCAAAACAAGCCCAATTGATACAGTTGCTTAACAAAGCCTTCCGTTTTGAAATAGTCTGTGGCGGTTGCTGCAGCTGCCTTGTTTGGTAGAGCAAGGGATAGCACAAATGACATACAAAGAGCGACCAACAGGCTTCTTTTAGACGCTGTGTTTAATAGTGACAAAGACATTAGTACGTTCCTGTTATAAGGTGTGACAGTGGCGATAAAGCCGTTGAGGGGGAGCTTTAGAGAGCAAAGCAAGCGGCGTTTTATAACCAGTAAGTGTGGCTATATGGCCCAGCATTATCGCCAGTAAGGCTGACTAGTAGCTTAATCTAGCCCTTGGGCAGCCGATCTAAGTTCGGGTGCGTTTGGCTGGATAGGGTATAATTTTGCCGAGTATTAATTAAATCTGGTAATTAACAACATGTCCCGCTCAATCGCGATTGTTGAAGACGATGTCGACCAACGTGAAAATTACGCCGATGCGCTTAAAGCGCAGGGCTATGAAGTGACGGTGTACGCCAACAAGCCAGAAGCTCTCGCTGGCTTTAAGCAACAGTTGCCGGACTTAGCTATTTTGGACATCATGTTAGAAGACGAAATGGATGGCGGTTTTGACATATGCCGTGAGTTGCGCCAGCTTAGCCCGCAGTTACCGATCATTTTTTTGACTGCGCGTAACAGTGATATTGATCGAGTATCGGGTCTGCGGCTCGATGCGTGGGATTACATCACTAAGCCGGTGAACTTGCAGTTTTTAGGGGTGCGTGTGGCTTCTTTGTTTCGTATTGCTAGCACTGTGGCTATGCAAAAAGAGGGCGATGTGCCGGCTGCGCTGCAAATGGGCCAACTGTATTTAGATGAGGCAAGCTTAACGGTAAGCTGGCAAGGCGAAGCACTTAACCTAACGTTGACAGAGTTCTGGGTGGTAGAGGCCTTGGCGCGCAGCCCTGGAACAGTCAAGTCATACGATGCACTGATGCAGGTGACCAAGCAGAGCTATGTAGAAAAGAACACCATCAATGGTTACGTGCGGCGTATTCGCAAAAAGTTTAAGCAAGTGGATAGTGGTTTTGACCACATTGAAACCGTATTTGGTGTAGGTTACCGCTGGCATAGTGATTAAAGGCTAATATATAAGGTGCAATCTAAAGTGCTGTCATCATGTTAAAGTGGTTTCGTTACTTAAGCATTCGCACCAAATTAATTTGGTTGGTGTTGGCCTTGTTTACCATTCCATGGATGGGTAACCAATACATCCAAGAGATGAAAGAGTTTTTGCTGCAAGGGCAAAAAGAAGCCTTGCTGCTGACCGCAGGCGGTTTGGCCACCATCTTGAACGATCGTAATGAGTTTTTTGAACAAAACACGGGCGTACCTGAATTATTGGGCGAAAAAAATGATTCTTTTGCCTACCAGCTGCCGCGTTTAGTGCAACTGGATGGTGATTCCAGTGACTGGGGCGAATCAGTGCTGGTTGAGCGCCAAAGTTACACCAAGGGTGCAGTTAAGTCTTGCGGTGCTGATTATCAACCTGACGACTTTGAAATGGTCCACCTGATGGGCTATCGCGGTTCATGGTTATATGCCTTATTTGAAGTGACCGACCAAAGCATTGTGTTTCGCGACCGCAATCGGGTTAAGGTGGGTTACGGTGATCACATGCGCATCATCATTCAAAATCCGGATAGCTCATTACAGCGTTATACCCTAGTCGCCACTGGCCCAGGGCGAATGTCTGGTTATTTGGTGCAAAACGATTGGCAGTCGCCGTTGTTGGGTGACCCTGTGCCCAATATCGTGGCGGTGCTTAAAGAAACTGATCGTGGTTATACCATTGAGCTGCGTTTGCCGCGTTATTTAGTTAGCGAATTTAGCCGCCTTGGGTTCACTATATTAGATGTAGATGACCCCGATGCACGCGCCCTAAAGGCACAAATTTCTACCTATCCCCTAGCTGAGAATAACGAGCCTGGACGGGTATTGTTAACGTCGCCAGAATTAACTGGATTGGTACGCGGCTTAAACCAGCCTAACTCGCGCATCTGGATTATCGACAACCAGCAACAAGTGCGTGCGGTGGTGGGTGGTTTATCTCCGCCAGTTGCGGTGAGTAATAAGCCGACGTTTCCGGACACTTTTTGGGGGCGTCTGCAGAAAAAGATATCTGACAAGCTGGATAGTGTGTTACGGCGGCCCAGCGTGCAGTTTGTAGATTTAGCCTCTAACACCACTACCCGACGTGATCAGATGATTCTGGATGTGTTGGAAGGTGCACCTAAATCCGATGCGCGTCGTTCGGTAGACAACAAAGTAAAAATTGTTATGGCCGGGCATCCTATTCGTGCAGGCAATAGCATTATGGGTGCGGTGGTAGTAGAACAAAGCTCCAATGCAATTTTGTCGCGGCAATACGAGTTGCTCAAAAGCTTGGCAGCAGCCAGTTTATTAGTGTTTGCATTTATCACCTTGATGTTGGTTATTTTCGCGTGGCGTCTCACGGTACGCATTGGCCGTCTACGTGACACCACTGAACAAGCCATTACCCGTGAAGGGCGGGTGCAAGAAGGCATGATCCCTGGCCGGCAATATCCTCGAGATGAGCTGGGTGACTTAGGTCGTAGTATCACCAGCATGCTTAAGCGTTTATCGGGTTATACGCAATACCTAGAAGGGCTGCCTGATACTTTAGCGCATGAGCTGAATAACCCCCTTAATGTAGTGAGTTCCTCCTTGCAAAATCTAGAGCAAGAGCAAGGTGCTTTAGAAGGCAATAAATATGTAGAGCGTGCAAAGGGTGGTGTGCAGCGCCTGCGTTATATTCTCACTAGCTTGACCGAAGCGGCCAATCTCGAAGAGGCCATGCAATCGGACGAGAAGCAGCAACTAGACATGGCCAAATTGCTGAGCGAATACATAGACGGGGCGCGTTTAGTTTATCCCAGTCACCGTTTTGAATTAACGTTGGCAGGCCCAAGTATGTATATATTGGGTGCGGGTGATCATATCGCTGAATTGCTTGATAAACTGGTTGATAATGCTGTGCATTTTGGTGCGCCTGAATCGGTGATTTCGGTCAGCTTACGACAAGTAAACTCTAGGGTGATATTGAGCGTGAGCAATGAAGGTACAGCGGTGGATGAAGAGCTGCAAGAGCGAGTGTTTGAGCCTATGGTGTCGTTGGGGCGTAAAGATGCCAAACAATCACACTTAGGCTTGGGCTTGTACGTGGTGCGTTTGATCGCCGAGTTTCACGAAGCCTATGCCCGCATGAACAACCGCCCAGATGGAAGCGGGGTGGAAGTGTCGGTGTCATTTCCTGCGCTTTCGGTGCAGCTTTAGTTAGTTTTTTTGCCGCTTGCTTGCAGTTTATGTTGCCACCACTTAGCTGGTTGCGCGTGTTGTAAATAAGTTCGAACGCTTGCGCGCAAAACCTGCTCGGCGGCCTTGCGACTATCTAGATCAGCGATGGCGACACTGGATGCCCAACTACGTCCTTGCAACACTTTAGTCACCCAAACTGCTTGTGCAGTTGGCTCAAGGTTTGCCCAAACAGAGCTACTTATAAGAGCAAGGCAGCTGCGATGTAGCCCATCTTCACTGCTTTCATAGGGTTTATGCCCTAAGGCAAAATAGGCCAATTGTTCGTGTTCATCGGCACTTAGCTTTACATCTGCTGGTGCTAACAAATGCATTACCAACGGCCAAGGTAGGTTGCGCAAAGCCCGATCCAGTGTGCCAATCAGCTGAGAGCCGAACGCAGCTCGTGCGCTTTTAAACACGGTTTTTCCAGGAGCTGACAGTGGCTTGATGACAACCGCCGAATGTAAGCCACTTGCTAGCCCAGCGCGCTGGCTAAGGCGCACGACTTGGTAATCGCAGGCTTGCCAAAAACATAGTAGTGGCTCATCTGCGCCAAAGCTGCTGGCGAATAAATCAACCTGTGCTTTTAGCTGCATTTCCGCTTGCTTAAGCAGTGCGCGACCTAAGCCTTGGCGCTGCACACTGGGGTGAATGGCAATACGCTGTACCCGGGTAGTGTGTAACTGTGCGCCCTTTGCTAGGCCCAATTGCGCTGCCAGCACTTCGGGTAATAAATGCCCCTGCGGGCGACGGTACCCAAAACAAATAGCCTCAGCCATCTCGAGATTGAAACCGCCTTCATCGCTTAGCCATAGTGCACCGCACAGCATACCGTCGGCGTACTGCAGCAATAGGCGATGGGCTGGGCCATCTAACAAGTGGCGCACATCGCTTGGGCGAGTTTGGTAATGCGCCGCTGCTAGTAAGCCGACCACCTCATTCAGCAAGATTTCGTCTTGGGGCCATTGCTGCGCTTCAATAGTTTGGTAAGTGATGATTGCCGAAGACGCATAGGCAAGCTGTGGCGGTTGTGCTTTTAGCAGTAATAAATCATCCGTGATGCGCTCTAGAGGATCGCCTTTCGCCCAACGCACAGGGGCTTGCAAAGTGATTTGCCGTGTGCCACGGCTATGTTTCTTAAGGCTGCGTGTGAACTTCAAGCTAAAGCCGCGACCACTGCCTTCGTAGCCATGTACAGTGCTGGCAAAGGCCAGACGGCTGTGGTTTTGCAGCAATTGATTTAGCTGTGCTACTCCGATGGTGGCCGCTTCGTCGATTACTACTAGATCATAAATGACTTCATCTGTTTTGCTGGAGTTTTTGGTCGAGCGTAAGGCATCAACAGTAGATTGCACGACTGTACCACCATCTGGTGTACTTAGCCGCCTAGCATCGTCCGAGAACGGCAAGCCTAGCACTGCCGCCGCATGCTTAAATACGGTGGAGATACTTTGTGCCTGCCCGCCCACTACGGCAATACGTTGAACTTGTTTTTGTTGTAACAAGGTGCCGATAGCAATGCCCAGTGCTGCTGACTTACCCCGACCGCGATCCGCCATTAATAAAGTGGGCCGTTTGCGCTGGCCAGTCACTACTTTGATCACCGCCTCTATCGCTTGTTGTTGTTCGTCATTCAGCGCTTGGTGTATTGCATCATTGTTGGCAGACTGTGCTTGAATGGGCGCCACATTTTCTACTGTGCGCTGGGCATAGTGCTCCACCTGCTCATCACTTTTAAGTATGCGCACCCAGCGCTCTAAGTAGTGCCCGCTTACATCCTCAATGCCAAGTGGATAAGGTGCGATCTTCTGCATCTCAGGGTCGGGGTAACTAGGCCAATCCACTAGCGGTGGAGTCAGCAATATAAGCGCACCGCCTGCTTTGATCGTACCGCACAGTGCTGCAAAGGTATTAGGGCTGAGGCCGCTATACGCATTGATCACCACCGCAGATTTTTCTTGCCCTAGCAACTTATTTGCAGTGTTAGGATTTAGCGACTGTTCATCTTGACTGCCGCCTTCACCCAACCAAACACACTCTGCTCTTGGTAAGGGTGCTAGCAATGCTTTGGCCTGCGCACAGCACCAATTTTCATCGCCGCTAAACAACAAAAAGCGGCGGGCAGCTAAGGGCACAGGCATAAAACCTGATTTAGATGAAGTGTGTACATAATCGACGCATTGTAATGCTTGGCGTGCAGAGGTGCAAAATGCGGGGCAACGTTGCTGTGATTAGTTTCATCAATTGCAGGCGGTATCCGCTACAATCAAACATACAGTCATTTAATTTTACCAAGCCGTAGCTTTTTAATATGTCCGACGATCTCTTTGATTTTAGCCCCAAGGTTCGCCAGTTCACGGTGGTTGGTAATCCTATTGAACACAGCAAGTCGCCGCAAATTCATCAGTTATTTGCTCAGCAGTTCGACTTGCGCATTGACTACGGCACCACGCTCGGTGAAGTTGGTGGTTTTAATCAAGCAGTGCAGCATTTTGAGGCTAGCGGCGGTGCGGGTTTGAATGTGACCGTGCCGTTTAAGTTGGATGCTTTTCACCTAGCTGACCAGCTCACTCCTCGCGCTGAGTTCGCGGGCGCGGTCAACACTTTGTGGTTTGATGGTGGAAAAATTCATGGTGACAACACTGATGGTATCGGCTTGCTGAATGACATCACCAACAACATCGGATTTGACCTTGCTGGCAAGCGTATTTTGCTGCTAGGCGCTGGTGGTGCGGTGCGTGGTATATTGCAGCCCCTACTGGAAGCGGGCCCTAGTGAGTTGGTAATCGCCAACCGCACCGAAGGCAAGGCGATTGATTTAGCGCAGCTATTTGAACCTCATGGCTCCGTTAAGGCCAGCACTTTTAAGGCACTAGAAGATCAGCAATTCGACGTCGTTATCAATGGTACTGCTGCTAGTTTGCAGGGTGAACTGCCACCTCTGCCACAAGATTGTTTTAAGCCTGAAGCGCTGGCCTACGACCTGATGTACGCTGCGCAACCTACCTTGTTTATGAAGTGGGCCAGCAACGCGGGCGCGACGCATTGCCACGATGGTTTGGGCATGTTGGTGGAACAGGCCGCCGAGGCGTTTTTTATCTGGAACCAGCATCGGCCCAGCACTGCACCTGTTATCAGCGCATTGCGCAGTTACTAGTGTGCCAGCTGATGCCTCATCACTAAGCGGCGCAATGGAGAGCCGCTATGCGGCGGCGATGCTTTATAATCGCGCGTCACGTATCTACTTTAACACTTAAGCCCCATGGCCGACTTGCAACAAGAAATTGACCGTCGCCGCACCTTTGCGATCATCTCGCACCCTGATGCGGGTAAAACCACGCTAACGGAAAAGCTGCTGCACTACGGCGGCGCAATTCAAACCGCGGGCACGGTCAAGGGGCGCAAGAACACCAAGATGGCCACCTCGGATTGGATGGAGTTGGAGCAGCAGCGCGGCATCTCGGTCACCTCGTCGGTGATGCAGTTTGAGTATAAAAATGCCATCATCAACTTGCTAGACACCCCCGGCCATGCCGATTTCTCGGAAGATACTTACCGCACCCTCACTGCTGTGGATTCAGCTTTGATGGTGATTGACGTGGCTAAAGGCGTGGAAGAGCGCACCATCAAACTGATGGAGGTCTGTCGCCTGCGCACCACGCCGATCATGACGTTTATCAACAAGCTCGACCGTGAAGGCCGCGACCCCATCGAGTTGATGGACGAAGTGGAAGAGGTGCTGAAGATTCAATGCGCGCCGATGACGTGGCCTATCGGGATGGGCAAAAGCCTTAAAGGCATTTACCGCTTTTACGATGACACCGTGCGCCTGTTCGCAGGCCGTGGGGTAGAAGGCGAGGAAGATTTATTTATTGAAGGGCTAGCTAACCCCGATGTGGACAAGTATCTAGGCAGCGACGCCGCAGACTTGCGCGACGAGATCGAGCTGGTGCAAGGTGCCAGCCATGCCTTTGATGTAGATGCATATTTACGCGCTGAATTGTCACCGGTGTTTTTCGGCTCGGCGCTCGGCACGCTGGGCACTGACGAAATGCTGGATAATTTTGTGCAACATGCCCCGCCGCCGCAGGGGCGTGAATCGCAATCGCGCAAAGTGGAAGCGAACGAGCAAAAATTCACCGGCTTTGTGTTTAAAATTCAAGCCAATATGGACCCGGCCCACCACGACCGTGTGGCTTTTTTGCGCATCGCCTCGGGCCAGTTTCGTAAGGGGATGAAGGTTAACCACGTGCGCTTGGGAAAAACTTTGGCAATACACAATGCGCACACCTTTTTAGCCGCCAAGCGCGAGAACGCCGAGGATGCCTATGCAGGTGATATCTTGGGCCTGCACAACCATGGCACCATCCAAATTGGCGACACCTTCACCGAGGGTGAAGATTTAAAATACATCGGCGTGCCCAATTTTGCGCCCGAGCTGTTTCGCCGTGTGCGTTTGCGCGACCCACTTAAAGCCAAAGCACTGCAAAAAGGCTTGGTGCAGCTCAGCGAAGAAGGCGCCACGCAGGTGTTTAAGCCCATCATCAGCAACGATCTAATTTTGGGTGCAGTCGGTGTGTTGCAGTTTGACGTCGTGGCGCACCGCCTAAAACACGAGTACGCGGTGGAGTGCAGTTTTGAGGCGGTGCCGGTGGCCGCCGCGCGCTGGGTGGAGTTTGGCGAAGGCGCCAAGGAAGCGGATTTTATGCGTAAAAACGAGGCCAATCTCGCCCACGACGGAGCGGGCTATCTCACTTATATCGCGCCCAACCGCGCTAATTTGAGTCTCGTGCAAGAGCGCTTTCCTGAAGTGGCGTTTAGGGCGACGCGGGAGGTTTAGTTTCCATTGGTTATGATCATTTCTTTACAGCCGTAGCACTTTCTAAATGAAGTGGAAACAGGTTTGTACAGGACTCGCTTTATCGTCTTTTATTATGGCGGTATTCTATATTTGTGTAGTTACATTTTCTCAGGTCTATTCACAGGGATTTAGTTTTCTCTTTCACCCTAGTGTTTTATTTGAGCTTGTTGTACTTCTAGTAGTTATATCATTGTGGTTGGGCGTTTTCTACTTCACATTGGGATTATTCTTAGTATGTCTTGTGCAAGACACTAGATTTGATCAATGGTGGTATTACCTAGCTAGTGCGGCAGTAGGTTCAGCTATAATATACACATTGCTTGCATCGCCATCTGGATTTGATAGCAGATCGATCATGTATGGTTTTATAGGTGGAGTTGCTGGGTTGGTCTATTGCGCAGTTATGTGGTTACTAAATAAGAAGCGATTATAAAAAATAGCTAATTAATTTATAGCAGGGCTTCGAATTCACTTATCATTTATATCTAGAATCATCCTCGGCAAAAACCGGTTCTCGATCGGCCCCGAATGCGATCGCCCCTTGTGTTAAAGCCCAACCCTTGATAAAACGCCTCATCATAGCTATTGGATTGCATGGATTCTTTAGGCACTTTGATTAAACGCCATCAAGCCATTGCTTTACGGTGCGCCGCCACCAGTTCCGCCATGCTGTTAAAGCGAAAATCAGTGGGTGGTATATCGCCAGGGTGCATGGTGGCTCCAAAGCCGTCTTGTTGGTGTTGGCGATAAATCCAGCAGTTGTGCAGGCCGACTTGTTTGGCGGGGGCGTGGTCGTGAAACAGGCTTTCAGCGGTGTGCAAGATATGTGGCTTTTCAACGCCGAGGCGCGCTAAGTTTTCTAGCATATAGTCAAAATTGCGTGCGGCGGGCTTGTACGAGCCAATGTCGTCCGCAGTATAAACGGCATCAAATTCGATGCCTAACTTTTGTTGGCTGTGGGTAAAGCTGGCGTTGTCCACATTCGACAACACCACCAGCTTGTAATGCTGTTTTAAATACGCCAGTGCTTCGGCGCTGTCGTCAAAGGCTGGCCAGTGCTGCACCGATTGCCCGTAGGCTAAGCATTCCTCCCAGCTGACGCGTTGTTGCCACTGCTCGGCCAAGCGTTTGTACACCACCGCCAAAATCTCGGGGTAGGCTTTGCTGGGTGTGGCCGCCTGCGTGCTGGATTCATGCCGCGCATGGGCTTGCAGAATGGCGTCACGGCTGAGGGCGGGGCTCAGGCGGTCGGTGAGCGGCTTAAGTGCAGCAATCATGCCCGACTCCCAGTCAATTAAGGTGCCGTACACATCAAAGGTAAGGGTAGAGAAATCGGTTAGTTTCATGGTTCGGTCAAAATTTAGTTTATGCTAGTGAACGTGTGAGCTCTCTTTAAGCATGGTTTTGCAGTTTATTACGCATGCACAAGGTAACTTCTGACTAATACATAGTTCATACGGTGGATAACGTGCAGTGTACCCTTAAATAATACACTTTACAGCTTCGTTAAGCTTGCTCAAGGTGATGATCATCTATCATTAAACCCCGGTTGATAAATACGATACCTATTACTCACCAAGCTTGGCTTCTTATGCGCAATAGCTGTGTTAGAATGGACTCAGTTAGCCTAGAAGATAACAACTGAGATTCGTAAAATGAACGACAACAAAAATTCTAGTAGTACAGAACAAGTATTTCAAAATCGGCGTAAGTTAATGCAAGTGGCATGGGTGACGCCAACCGTTATTGTGGTGTCGCTTTCGGCCCATGCGCAAACCACCAATGAGACAATCACTCTGCCGCCAGAGCCCTGCGAGGCTTTTGTGCAGTCGATTGTTACCAGCCCTCAGTCCCCCAGTGCTGATGCAGAAGCGCTGCTTGATAATTCGGCGGTGTATATTGATGACCCTAATCTCGATAGCTTTTTCTTAGGTGGTACAGTGACCACAGGGCCTGACGCTGACCAAGAAGACACAACTAATTTTAGCCATGTGCGCGCCTTGTTGGTCTCAGCACAAACCAATGAGTGCGATGCGCTGTTCGACGTAGAGATAAGTTTCGATTTCGAATGGACGATGGGGCTTGATGACCCAGATGGCGGCGGAGTTGCGGTCTTGGCGGGCTCCACTTTCTTAGATGCAGTAGATTTTACTGGCTTAGCACCGCAAACCATTACCTTAGCTTTGCCGGGCTTAACAGCAGCCGATATTGCGCAATTAGAGATTCTGATTGCGGTTGATACGGCGCAAGGTCGACAAACAGTGATCTCAAACTTTAATCTAGTGATCACCGAAGTACCTTAATTTGTTTATGGGCTGTCTACCTAAGGTTAGTCTGCATGGGGGTCGTTCAGCACAGTGATGCGATGCATTTCACGCGTATGAGGTAGGTAATCGTTGGTGGCATAATGCCACGTGCAGCGGTTGTCCCAGATGGCAAGGGTGTGCGTTTGCCAATGTAACCGTACTTGGTTTTCAGGTTGATTGATGTGGTGAAATAAAAACTGCAACAGTTGATTGCTATCAGTGGCACGCAGACCGACGATATGCTGTGTAAAGCCTTCGTTCACATATAAAAACCTGCGGCCTGAAACAGGATGGGTTTTGACCACATCGTGAATCGTTGAGCCAAAACGCTGGTGCGCCGCGGTCAGCGCCTCACCATTGGCCTCATCGACACTAAAATCATTGCGAAAGTCGCCAAGGTCATGCACCGCCCGCAGGTTTTCCACTTCGGCCTTGATGCCCGCAGGCAAGCGGTCATAGGCGCTGCATAAAGAGGTCCATAAGGTGTCGCCGCCGCAGGGCGGAACGTGCTTGGCACGTAAGATGGAAGCGAATGGTGGGTCAGCCTTAAATGTCAGGTCGGTGTGCCAGCCGTCAGTATCGGGTAGGTTGTCGGGGTCGTTTTTCAGCACCACGATGTTCTCAAAACCTTCAAGGTGTGGGTAGACTGGGTGCTTGCCGTCCAGCGTGCCAAAGCCTTGCGCTAAACGCAAATGTGCTTCTGGACTGAGGTCTTGGTCACGTAAGAAAATAACGTGATGCTTCACCAGCGCATCGTACAGGGCGCCTTGTTGCGCTTCATTTATAGGCTGATTTAAATCAATGCCGGTGATGAACGCACCGATGGCGGGGGTGATAGCATCAATGGTGAATTCACTCATGGCAGCCCTCTTGATGGCGATGGAATAAAAACAGCTGTGAGGAATGGCCTTAAGCCGATTCGGCTTGCGCTTCTTTGGCCTTTTTCTTTTTGGCTGAGCGTAGCGCTGCGCCGTAGGCTTTTTTCGCCCAGTCGTGCATGGTGTCTTCTGATTCGTAGATGTCTTCGGGCGCTTCGAAATACGATAATTTAAAGGGCTTGCCTTTTTTGTGATAGGTGAAAGGCTCTAGGTCTTGTTTGGTAAAGTCGCTTTCGTTTTTTTCGTCGGCTTTGAGATATAAGA
>CALIFM010000105.1 GCA_938021685.1 uncultured Gammaproteobacteria bacterium
CTCGGTAATGCGCGCCACCGCACTGAGCGGCATTGCAATTCCTTGTTTTGAAAACACCGTCAGCTGTTTGAAGTCCTGCAATGCATTGGCCGGTTCGCTGTCTAGCACCACATTAATTTCATAAGCTTCACGCCCCCGAAAAACATCGGACACTTTCACACCTTGATATGCAGCGCGCAGCTGTGATGATAGCTGTTGAGCATCGATGCCTTGGTTCAACGCACCAGGCAGCAATGTCACTTTTAGCTGCGGCTTACCAGGGCGCAAATCATCCATGATGTTTGACACCCCAGTATAGGCCTTCAGCCAGTTTTGCAGCTTCCAGGATACCTCCGACAACTGTTGCAAATCGCCGCCTTGCAAACGAATGGAGATCGCCTGTCCACCTGGGCCATAGACCGGCTCTTTGAATTGAATGCTTACTGCATCAGCAATCAAGGGGGTATGCTCGCGCCATGCGCGCTGCAGCTCTAACAACGATGAATGTCGAATTTGCGCATCCAGCAAATCCAACGTAATCGTGGCCAAGTGCGGCCCTTGCTCATTAGCATCGGCATTGCGTGAATACGACACTTGATTCGTTTTAATCAGCTCTGCATCTTGCTCAGCGGGCAGAGTTTGCAAGCCTTCTTGCAAGGCTTGTTGCAAAGTATCCACCACCTCTTGCGTGCGCGAAAATGGCGTACCCTGCGGCATTAAAATACGCGCCTCCAAGATATTACCTTCAATGCTTGGGAAACCTTTGAACTTAAGGTTACCCGATGATAATAAACCAATTGATACCACAAACAAGGCGATCGCCCCGCCAAGCACAAAATAGCGGGCCTTAACGGCAAAATGCGCAGCGACTCCCACTGCATCACGTAATCGTTCGAACAAGGCATCAAATTGAGTGCGCCATTTAGATGGCTTTGTTTTTTTTGCGTGGCTAAGTGCATGTTTAAGATGGTTAGGAAGCACTAAAAACGCCTCAATCAAGCTGATCACTAGCACTGACAGCAGCACCACTGGCAACACACTCATAATTTGCCCCATCTCGCCCTTTAAAAACAATAAGCTACCAAACAACAATACCGAGGTGGTAAACGACGCCATTACGCCACGCGCCACTTTACTGGTTCCGTCTACTGCTGCATCCAGCGGTGATTTGCCATTTCGATGCTCGCTTTCGATGCTTTCTGATAAAACAATAGCATCATCCATCAAAATACCTATCGCCATCAACAAGGCCACCATCGAAATCATGTTAATAGTCACGCCAAAGGCGTTCATCGCCACTAGCCCACCTAAAAATGAGATTGGCAAGCCCACTGCCACCCAAAATGTATAGCGCCACGTGAAGAACAAAAATAAGGCGAGTGAAGCCAGTAGTAAACCTTGCCAGCCATTGGTTAAAATAAGATCGAGCCGTTCTTGCACCACCGACGCGCTATCTTGGGTGATATACAGTTGCGTGCCATCCGGTAGCAAACGATTTTGCTCATCGATGTACGCCTTAACCGCATTAAAGACAGTAAGCGAATCATCGGTTTTGTTTTTGCTAATTTGTAGCAAGGCCGCTGGTTGGCCATTAAGCTCGGTATAGGTTTGCTGGTCAGCAAAACGATCTTCAACTTCGGCAATGTCACCCAAACGTAGCTGGCCACCTTTGTCAGTATTCAAGATCACTAAGTCTGCCAACTCACTAGGGCTGCGTCGTGCGTTTTCAAAGCGCACTTGGTATGAGCGCTCGTCCGATTCCAGCACGCCCGCGGGGCGGTCTAGTGACTGCGCCCCCACCAAATTGGCTATATCTTGAATACTCAGCTTGTATTGCTGCAAGCTTTCAGGACTGACTAAAACACGAAATTCGTGCTGTGAAAAACCTGTCACCTCCACAATCGGCACATTAGGGATAGTCAGCAATTGACTGCGGTAATGCTCGGCTAGTTTTTTTAACTCTGATAAGCCTAGCTGCGAGACAATCGCCACACTCAACACATGGTCTACTCTGCCCAGTTCTTGCACAGTGACTTGCTCAGTGCCTTGCGGGAAATCAGTAATGCCGTCTACCGCCGATTGCACATCATCTTTAAATTGCTTGATCTCACCGGCTTCTTGCATGGTTAATACAAATGCGGCCAGATTGTCTTGGGCAGAACAACTTTGCTCATCTAAAAAGCTGATGCCATCAGTGGCGTCTTCTAAGCGGTTACAAATGCCTTCGGCCACTTCCGCCGGGCTGGCACCTGGGTAAGGTACATTCACGCTGACCATATCTGCTTTGAGCTGCGGGAAAGTCTCCTTGTTTAAGCTGGGCAAAGTAGCCATACCCAACAAAACAATCGATATCATTAAAATATTCGCCGCCGTCGGATGCGCGGCGAAATAGCGAAGTATGCTCTTCATCAGCTTATCACCTGTCTTATTGCATGCTATTGGCTATATCCACAGCCAAAACCGGCATACCAGCGATGACTGGAATCACATCATTCACAATCACCCGTTCACCGACTTGTAGGCCTCCAGCAATCAGCACTTTATCGCCTTGGTTAGCCGCAATATGCACTTCACGAATTTCTAGCTCATCTTGTGCATTAGCCAAATACACTCGCCCTTGATGGATAGCATTGCGCGGCAGCACAATACCCTCAAAGGCAGGAGCAAATAAATCCACTGCTACGTACATGCCTTTAATGAGCGGCGGCTTTTCGCCCAGCACAACACCTTCATACGGATCGGCCACTGCAACAGTTATACCTATGGTGCGTCGATCAGGATCAATCGATTCTGAGATACGCATCACTTGCCCCTCCCATATGGCCTGATCACTGCCTTCCACTAATCGCACCTGAGCTTTTAAATTCAACGACTTAAGCGCCGCATCTATTCCGTCAGCACTCAAGTTGATCGACTGACCTTGAAATGCAGCAAGCAACTCCCGCATCGATTGTGTCGGCAATTGCGCTTGCACCTCCACCCCATCCGTATTGATCGCTTCAAACAAAGCGGCGCCGACAGATACAAATTCACCTGCATCCACACCCACCATACTGATGCGGGCATCAAAGGGCATCACCACCTCGGTACGGCCTAAATTGGTTTCTTGGCCTTCCACTTGCGAGGACGAACGATTTATTTGTGCCCGGGCACTGGCTTGTCGACTTTCAAACGTATTCAATTGACCTTGGAGATCTGACACCGATTGTTCTAATTGCAGCACTTTTTGTTGCTCGGCATCCAAAGTAGATTTAGCCACCAACTGCTTGTTATAAATAACACGGATACGCTCCAACTCCGCTTGCCCTAGTGCCAAGTTTTTCTGTGCTAGGCTCAGCGATCGAGCCGTATTTTTGCGCTCTTGATCAAGCTGTGCCAACGCCGAGCGGCTGGCACTTAAGTCTGCTTGAGTTTGGTCAAGGGAATTTTTCACATCTTGCGTCTCAAGCCGCACCACCACCGTGCCTGCAGCCACACTGCCCCCGGCTTTAAGCTCAGGATGCACATAACTGACCTTGGCGCTTAATTCAGCACGGCTTTCAAACACCACTGCAGGCTCAATGTTCCCATAAGCCGTGGCATTAGCCGTAAATGGCTGCTTGGATACCATCAATGTTTGCACCGCTTTGGCAGGTAATTGGTCGCCACTGTGCTCGGCCACCTTAGGCGACTGATTCATGAATTTGAATATGACCACGCCAATGGCAACCATTATTAACAATTTAAGCAGGTTGAAAAAATGCTTTTTCATTAGAATTATTGCAACAAAAAATTAAGTGCCGATTATAAAGCAAGGTCATACCCGTTCTTAATAGCAATAGGTAACATTTTGTAACAGCTAGCTCACAATTAAAAATTATGTTTATGGGCCAGACAATAGTTTTTCACGCCAGACGGTACGCAGTTAGCTTATAATCGGCATCCAAAATGTGCGGTGCAAATGCTTCAGAGCGTTTGCTACGCTGAATCGCTTCAAGCATCTGCCCTACGGCCACGTTTGCGTTTATGACTAAATCAGAGTTATTCGCTCGGATTCGCTACATGCTGATCCCCACCTTCGACCAGATCGGAGAGTTGCGTGACG
This sequence comes from uncultured Gammaproteobacteria bacterium, assembly GCA_938021685.1. Taxonomy (GTDB): domain Bacteria; phylum Pseudomonadota; class Gammaproteobacteria; order Arenicellales; family Poriferihabitantaceae; genus JAAELZ01. Next base: position 4,064 of record CALIFM010000105.1, read on the forward strand.
TAGAAACTCTGAAAATCGACATCCTCGCCGGTATCACAGTGGCGTTGGTGTTGGTGCCGCAGTCTATGGCCTACGCCCAGCTAGCAGGCCTGCCTGCCTATTACGGTTTATACGCTTCGTTCTTGCCGCCTATTGTGGCCGCTATTTTTGGCTCATCACGTCAGCTAGAAACAGGACCGGTGGCAGTGGTGTCTTTAATGACCGCCGCTGCGCTGGAACCGCTTGCCGCCTCGGGCAGCGAAGGCTTTTTAATGTATGGCACTTTGCTTGCTATCTTTATTGGTGCTTTTCAGATGTTACTGGGCTTTTTCCGCTTGGGAGTACTGGTAGACTTCTTATCACACCCTGTCGTAGTAGGCTTTACTAACGCCGGTGCGATTATTATTGGCACCTCACAGCTGGGCAAATTGTTTGGCGTGAGTGTAGAAAAAGCACCGCTGCACTATGAAACGGTGTACCGCACCCTGCAGGCGGTTATCACAGACATCCACTGGCCCACCTTTATGATGGCAGCACTGGCCTTCGCTATCATGGTAGGCGTAAAGAGGTGGCGGCCTCTATATCCAAATATATTAATCGCAGTGGTAGTGACCACTATTGTGGCTAAGCTAACTGACTATGCTGGCCTCGGCGGCGCTGTGGTCGGCGACGTGCCGCGCGGCCTACCAATGCCAAGCATTCCCACTGTTGACACCGATGTCATTCTACAGCTGGCCACCTCTGCGATGGTAATTGCCTTAATTGGTTTTATGGAGGCCATCTCAGTGGCTAAAGCGATTGCAGCCCGCACTCGACAACGGCTGGATGCCAACCAAGAATTAGTGGGACAAGGCTTAGCTAATATTGTGTCGGGCCTGTTCAGCGGCTATGCCGTTTCGGGTTCGTTTTCACGCTCGGCCATCAACAACGAGGCCGGCGCGCGCACAGGCTTTTCATCCATTGTGACTGGCGGCGTAGTCGGCATCACCTTACTGTTTTTAACGCCGCTCTTATTTCATTTGCCACAAGCGACCTTGGCAGCAATCATCATTATGGCGGTAATCGGCTTGGTCAAAATTGAGCCAATCCTGCATGCTTGGAAAGCAGAAAAGCACGATGGCATTGTGGCGATCATTACTTTTGTGCTGACTTTAATCATGGCGCCACACCTAGATAAGGGCATCTTGATTGGTGTGGTGCTGGCAATGGCATTATTTATTTATCGCACCATGCGCCCGCGCTTTGCAATGGTGAGCCGCCATCATGACGGCACTTTTCGTGACCTTCAGGTGCACCCTGAACTCGACCACTGCAAACATATCTTGACCATTCGCTTTGATATGTCACTGTACTATGCCAACGCAGGTTATTTTGAAACGCGGATGCTGCAAGCGGCAGCCGACCACCCTGAAGCCAAATTCATTATTTTGGATGCTGAAGGCATTAACATGCTCGACTCCACAGGCGAGATGGTGCTCAATCAATTGCGCGAGCGTCTGCAATCGGCCGGCGCAGACTTCTTGATTGCCCGTATGAAGCGCCAGTTTATGGACAGCATGCGTAAAACTGGTGCACTAAAAGCCATGGGCGATGATCACTTCTTCTCACGCCTCTCATTTGCTTTGGCCTATGCCTGGACTAATCTTGAATGCAGCAAATGTGAAAATACCGAACAATGCCCACTGCGCGCATCGATAGCTTTGAGCCAATACAAAGAGCGCCTGCGCATTGCCACTAACGCAGCCAGTTCAGCAACGCCAAGCAAAGCGCCTTAATTAAGTGCAAAATCGATGAATTTTTTGCTTTTAATTGCTCACGGCAGTAATCGCTCTGAGTCGAACATGGAAATTGCGAGTCTATGCAAACGATTACGAGCGCTTCCGCATGACTATGATCACATTGATCATGCGTTTTTAGAAATTGCCTCGCCCTCTATTCCTGATGGGCTGCACGCGGCTTTACAGAAAGGTGCCACACGCATCACAGTACTACCGTATTTTTTGGCCGCCGGTAAGCACGTAGTGAATGATATCCCTGCTGAAATAAAGCAAGTGCAAGACAAGCACCCACGTGTGCAGATCATTATGGCACCGTACTTAGGCTTAGCCGACAGTATTCCAGAATTATTGCTACAACAAGCGGCAGCAGCAAAACAAGCTTAAGTTAGGCCCATGCTTAACATCATGTATTTGCTATATGGCTAATCAGGCAAACGTAAGAATGCATTTGTTTGCACATGACGAAACCATTTGGGATGCGTGCGTGCGTAGGCACCATCTACATTTGGCGCGCCACGTTTTTGGCACACATCATCCTCTACCACCGTGCGGGTTTCAATGCTGATGCGTGAGTGATCACCCGTATTGGGTTTGCCTCCATGCAAGTGCGCCCCAGAAAAGGCCACAATATCTCCCGGTTGAATCACCAAGGTATGAGCGGCTTTATTAGGCAATGACTCGGTGGCATAGGGTGCAGTAGGGTAAGTTACTTTTTTAGTAGCGCCTTGCTTTGCTTGCTCTACTTTAAAGTCAGTATACGACCAATCTGCTGAGGTATTGCTAATTGGCTTGTCCCAATAATCAGGATAGAACACCAAACTGTTTTTTTCACTGACGGGATAAACAGGTAGCCACCAATTAATTTGTGATGGCAGATTTGAACCCCATGAATCACGATGCACGGGGGTGGTAGATAATCTACGACCGTTATAGGCTTCTTGACTAGCAACAATGCGTAGACCCAGCTTATCTGTATAAGTTTGGCGCAAGTCAAAACCCAACGCGGCCAGCACCTGAGTCCATTGCTGTTTGATCTTTGCGTCATGCTCAAAAGCTTTTTGCACCTGATTGCAGTCTTGCTTAAATTTACTTTCCGTTAAATGATACTCAGCCCGTGAGGGAGGACCTGGCAGAAACTGGGTTTGCAACCTATCGCGCGTAAGGCGCACCCAATGTTGCACTTCGGGTAGCTGTTGATACACCACAATACCGCCAGCAAACACTGTTTGTGCAAGCTGATTATAATCAGCATGTGGTTTGGTGCGCATTTGTAAATAACGTTGCATAGTACGCCCTATTGATGCTAAATACTGTTGCGCAGCATCAATTCAGATGGATGCGGCGTTAAATACACCTGCCGCAACAAGTAAGGATCAGGATATTTACGAATGAAGTGCTTAATCAATGTGAGCGGCACAATCAGCGGCACCAAACCCTGTTGATAGTGGTCTATCACTTCCACCAATTCAGCGCGGTCATCGGCTTCAATTGCATCACTAAAGTAGCCAATGATATGTTGCAACACATTGGCGTGCCGGCCACGACTAACGCGCTTTTTAAGCGCCCGCATCAATAAGCTAATGTACTCGTCTTTTAACTGTTCGAAATCATCCTTACCCATACGCGCAACCATTTGCCCCAATACTTTCAAGGCACTCGGATCATGTGCCATGATGAGATATTTGTGGTCAGAGTGAAAATCTACTAACTGTGCAACACTGGGCTCAGCCGCTTTTTCATACAGAGCTAGCCAGCGTGCAAACACAAACACCCGCACAATAAAATTCTCACGTAGCAAAGGGTCGCATAGACGTCCTTCTTCCTCTACTGGCAGCAAAGGATGGCTCTCAGCAATGCCCTGTGCAAATAAACCCACACCCGTGCGATCGGGCGGCCGCGGCTCTTTATTGGGCGCGTAAATTGGCACGCGCTCCATGCCGCAAGTCGGTGACCCGCGCTTAAGCACAAAGCCACTTAAACCAGCAAAGCGCTCTTTCACATCATTGTGATAATTAGATAAGGTTTGCGTAAAATCTTTATCTGGCTCGGTGACACCTAGCACCCGCACACCTTGCGGCTGCGCGACGAGTTGAATCGACGGGCGCGGAACACCCATGCCTGTTTCAGCCTCGGGGCAAAACGGCACATAGTCAAAATATTCACCCAATGTTTGGGTGAGATAGCGATCGTGTTTGTGCTGACCATCATAGCGCACCTTATTGCCCAGCAAACAG
>CALIFM010000106.1 GCA_938021685.1 uncultured Gammaproteobacteria bacterium
TAACGTCGACATAGAATTTGAAAACGAAGGAGGCGAAACATATATTTGCGGCAATCCGCCGTATAAAGGTAGCTCTGAACAAAACCAAGAGATGAAAGATGACCTTGAGCTTTTGCTAAATAAGAGAATCAAAAACTACAAGTCACTAGACTATGTTTGTGGCTGGTTTATTAAAGCGGTCGAATATGGCCTCAGCACTATAGCTAAAAGTGCTTTCGTCACAACAAATTCAATTTGTCAAGGGCAGCATATTCCCGTGCTATAGCCGCATATTTTTCAAAGTGGTACAAATATTGTTTTTGCTCACACAAGCTTTAAGTGGAAAAATCTGGCAAGAAACAACGCCGGTGTAACAGTAATCATTGTAGGCTTATCTAACGTAGAATCGAATAATTGTCAGATTTTTTCCCTAAACCCTGATGGTGTCACGGAAGAAAAGAAATGTAACTTTATAAGCCCCTATCTTATTCCAGGTTTAAACACAACTGTTTCAAAAGAGCTTAGTCCTCTTCACAAAGATTTATCACGAATGGAGTATGGTAGTAAAGCAGCTGACGGCACGAACCTAATATTCAATAATGAAACAGCTAATAGAATCGATTTAAGCCACTCTGGCTCTCGGTACTTCATGTTCCGCTATTGCAGCGCCGATGATGCTATAAGTGGTAAATTGCGATATTGTCTTTGGATAGAGAGCCACAACGTTGAGCAAGCTTTAGACGTTCCTGAAATTCGTGACCGAGTCGAAGCAGTTAGGGCGTTTCGAAGCAAAAGTAAGAAATTAGCCACTAAGAAGTTAGCTGCAACTCCGTTTGCTTTTTCTGAACGCCGTTTTATAAAAGGGAAAAATGTACTTGTGGTGCCAAGCGTAAGCTCTGAAAGAAGGGAGTTTTTACCGATAATGCTAATGCCAAAGAACACCGTTGTTTCTAATGCTGCCTTCGCAATTTACGATGCTCCATTATGGAACATGGCCCTCATCGCCTCACGCATTCACCTTGTTTGGATAGCAACGGTTTGCGGTAAGCTCGAAACTCGATATAGATACTCCAACACCCTAGGCTGGAACACCTTTCCTGTGCCGACCTTAACCACCAAAAACAAAGCCGACCTGACCCGCTGCGCCGAGGACATTTTGCTGGCGCGCGAGGTGCATTTTCCGGCGACCATTGCTGATTTGTACGACCCCGAGGCCATGCCCGACAACTTGCGCCATGCGCACGCACGCAATGACGAGGTGCTGGAGCGCATTTATATTGGCCGCCCATTTAAGAACGACACCGAGCGACTGGAAAAACTGTTTGAGCTGTACACCGCCATGACCGCCCAGCCAGCTGGGTCGACAGGATCGGCAGGACCAACTGCGCCGGCCTTGGCAGGCAAGGCGGCGGCAAGCGCAAGCCCGCCTACTTCGCCCACCCCATTTAGTTTAAGCTAACGAGGCCCTTCAATGAACGATAAGCACAGCTCTCCTTTGGTCCCCGCCGTATCGATGAATTATGCGCAAACGGGGCAGTCGACCGCCGCCAATGAACTGGGCATGCGGGTGATGCAAGAGCGCGCCTTTGAAAAGCGCGGCGAGCAGTATTTGCTGATTAAATCGCCGCCGGCATCCGGCAAAAGCCGCGCGCTGATGTTTATTGCACTGGACAAGCTGCACAAGCAAGGCCTGAAAAAAGTGATTGTGACCGTGCCAGAAAAAGCCATTGGCGCGAGCTTTAATGACGAGCCCTTAAGCGATTTTGGTTTTTGGGCCGACTGGCAGGTGCAGCCCAAATGGAACTTGTGCAATGCCCCCGGCGAAGACGGCGGCAAAGCGCAAGCGGTGAAGGCCTTTTTGGCCGGCGATGACCGCATCTTGATTTGCCCCCATGCCACCTTTCGTAAGGCGGTGGATTTATGCGGTGTGAACGCCTTTGATGACTGCGTGATTGCGATTGATGAATTTCACCACGTGAGCGCTGACCCTGACAATAAACTTGGCGCGCAGCTGGGGGCCTTGATTGACCGCGACAAGGCGCACGTGGTGGCGATGACGGGTTCGTATTTTCGCGGCGATGCGGTGCCGGTGTTATCCCCTGAGGACGAGGCCAATTTTGAGACGGTGACCTATACCTATTACGAGCAACTAAATGGCTATGAGCACCTTAAGAGCTTAGACATTGGGTATTATTTTTATTCCAGCGGTAATTATCTTGACGAGATTATGCAGGTGCTGGACCCGCATGAAAAAACCATTATTCACATCCCCAATGTGAATTCTCGTGAGAGCTCGGCTAAAGACAAGTACCGCGAGTCGGAAGAGATTTGGCAGGCTTTAGGTGAGTGGCAAGGCACTGACCCGCAAACGGGGTTTCAGCTGATCGAAACTGCCAGCGGCAAGGTGATTAAAGTGGCCGACTTGGTGGACGATGATGCGGCTAAGCGCGACAAGGTCTCGGCGGCGCTTAAAATGCCGGAGGCGAAATTTGACAGAGACCACGTGGACATCATCATCGCGCTGGGCATGGCCAAAGAGGGCTTTGACTGG
>CALIFM010000107.1 GCA_938021685.1 uncultured Gammaproteobacteria bacterium
CTTCGTCGGCCACTAGGCCAAACATCAAGCCGTCCATGAAAATGCCGTGCCCACCAAACATGCGTTTGGACTGCACCGAGCCGAGTGGCTCGAGCTGTTCTAGCAGGTAAGTGATAAATTCATTATCTTCTGGCATAACCATCGTTTTTATTAGCTATTTCATATATAGCAGTTAGGCCAGCAACTTTAAAGAAAAATTTTATGCAGTCTATTACACAAGTGCTGGGTATTTAACCCAAGCTGCTGCCCTGTATGGTGCTGATGTTGATTTCACCGTGCAAAGTGCGGTGAATAGGGCAACGTTCACTGATAGTCATCAAACGCTGCTGTTGGTCCTCGTCTAAGGGGCCAACTAAAAACACTTCGCGGTGCAATTGGGTTCGCTTGCTTTTGCTGCCGTCAGCATGCTTGATTACCTCGTTGCTTTCGCTCAGTTTCACTTGCACGTCTTCTAGCGGAATATTTTCGCGTTCGGCGACCATGCGGACGGTCATCGTAGTGCACAAACCCAACGAACCGAGCAAATATTCAGGTGGACTGGGACCAAGGTTTTGCCCGCCTACTTTCAATGGCTCGTCGCCGATCAAAGCGTGGTCTGTCGTCATCACATTACACATGAATTTGTGGTCGGCCTCAGTCACCAGCACTTCGCCGTGCTCTAGCTGGTGCGCTGCGGCAGGGCCTTGGCTGCTTAAATCAAGATAACGCCCCAGCCAACTAACCATCATGCTAGCGACGTACTCGGCGTCGCTATTTTTGCTTAGCAAGTGGTCGGCTTGGTCGAGGGTGATAAAGCTTTTTGGGTGTTTGGCTGCTTGATAAATTTTTGCCGCTTCATTAATGGACACTTGTGGATCCACGGGCGAGTGGAACACCAGCAGCGCTTTACCTAGTTTAGCAATGTGGTCGGTGCTGTTGTAATGCTCGATGTCGTCTAAAAACTGCTTCTTAATGGTGAACTGGCGGCCAGCTAAGTCTACTTGCGCTTCGTTTTGGTCGATAATTTTGCTTTTTTCGGCAGTGAACAAATGCTCGATGTGGCTGCCGGTGGCGGGCGCGGCAATGGTTACTACTGCTTTAACACTTTGCAGTTGCTGCGCGACTGCCAGTACTGCTGCGCCGCCTAAGCTGTGGCCAATCAACACGCTGGGCGCACGGTCACTTTCGCGCATAAAGTCAGTGGCACTGATTAAGTCTTGTAGGTTGGATGAAAAATTGGTGTTACTAAAGTCGCCGTCACTATTGCCAAGCCCCGTGAAGTCAAAACGCAAAGTGGCAATGCCTTGGCGCGCCAGTGCCCGTGAAATACGTGAAGCCGCGGCAATGTCTTTGCTGCAAGTGAAGCAGTGCGCAAATAGGGCATAAGCGCGGGGTGCTTCGCTGGGAGATTCAAGCAAGGCCGCCAGTGGCTCGCCTAGTTGGTTATTAAAGGTAATTTTCTCACGTTGCATGATGGCCTCTGGTGGGTTTGATTTTATTTATGTCGATACTTCCGACTGCATAATTTACGATGCGTTCATTAATCGCCGCTGCTTTGCTCGGATTTTTTTTGTTCTTGCACTAGCACCAGTGGACGCACCACCACGGCCCACAACAGTGGCTCGGTAGTTTGCCAATGCTTGGCTTGTGCGGTGGGCAGAGCTTGCACCCAGCCTTTGGCTTGTAGTGGCTTAATGGCAGTAAGGTCATCATGGGCAATTTTATAGGCGATGTCCACCAAGTCCAAGTTAGGGTGTACCTCAATTAAACTGCCTTGAGCGAAAAAACGTTCCAGCGCAGGCCATTCGATTGGGGCCGTTTCAAGGTTGATCTTTGCTTTTTGGATTGCCGGGTCAATGGGGTTATCCAGAATTTGTGACTTATCAGACATTGTTCATTTCCCCGCATAAATTGCGTGCAACTAGGGTACGAATCATTTCATGCGGGTAGCCTAAGTGCAGTAACACCGCTAATTTAGCTAGCGCTGCTTCGAGGGTAAGATCACGGCCGTTGATGACGCCTGCTTCCAGAAGAGTATGACCAGCTTGGTACTGGCTAAAATCCATCTGCCCCGCCGCGCATTGAGTAACACCCAGCAATACCGTACCGGCTTTATGTGCTTCGCTTAATGCCATCAATATGGCGGGGTTTTGATCAGGTAAAGTACCCACGCCATACACCCGTAAAATTAGCGCATCGGGCCGACTAGCAAGCACGGCTTGTAGCTGGATTAATGTCAGTGCAGGGGTAACAGTTAGCACCACAATGTTGAGGTTTGCAAATGGGCGTTTGCGCAACTCAAAATCAAAACCAATACTGCTAGGCTGTGTTTGCATGGTGGTCGCTTTGGGCGCAGCGAAGGCTTGTAGGCCGTTGGCATCGGCCTTGACCGCACGCGCACCGTGCAGCAGCGCGCCAGCAAAACTAAGATGTACTCCTTGGGGCGCATCGAGGCAATGTTGCACCGCTTCGCTAAAGTTGCTTTCGGCATCGGAATCGGCAAAACCCAGTGGATATTGCGAACCTGTCAAAACCACCGTTTTATCGTAGCGTTGATGCAGTAAAAAGGTCAAGGCGGCGGCGCTGTAGGCCATGCTGTCTGTGCCATGGATAATCAGTGTGCAGTCGTGGCCTTCGGCATCTAGCACCAGCTTGCAAAGCTGGCTCCAATGCTCCATTTGCATATTGGCGCTGTCCAACAAAGGGTCTAGGCTTTGCAGTTGCCAGTTTAGGTCATTTGCCTCAAACGGCTTCATCAAAGGTTGCAACTTGGTAATGAGGGCCTGTGATGAGGCAACTTCTAGGCCCTGTGCACCAGCTTGCATGCCAAAGGTGCCGCCCGTGTACAGCACTAATAAATTGCGTTTCAAGGGTAAATGCCCATATTAAGTTCAGCCTTATGTGTTGTATGATTAAGCTTAATTTTAACCTGCAAACCACTAAGTTTGAAATGATGAAACAGATAAGTCTATCTTGGTGCAAGGCAAGCTTTGTTTTCGTGTTGTTTTTTTTCGTGCAAAGCAGTTTTGCCCAAAACGAAAGTGCGGGCAATGCTGATGTGCTAGAAGTAAAAGCGCAACAAGGCAGTGATGGCAGTTGGCGCTTTACGGTCACCGTTGAGCACCCCGATACAGGTTGGGAAGACTATGCTAACGGTTGGGATGTAGTACTGCCAAGCGGTGAAGTGGTCAAGCCTAATGCAGGCGAAGAGTTCACTCGCACCTTATGGCACCCGCATGTTGGCGAGCAGCCGTTTACCCGTAGCCAAGGTGGTGTGGAGATTCCGGATGGCGTCAGTGAAGTGACGGTGCGTGCGCACGACAGCAAAGACGGCTTTGGTGGCCGTGAGCAAGTGGTGCAATTGTAGTAAGTGCTGCTTCCATTGATTAAGACATATTCGCAACGCTTTACTATTTAGCTAGTTGCTGCTGGTGAATACTTCTTCTTTAAGTCGCGCCCATTGGGTGCTGTTGGCTGTGTCAATTGCTGTCTTGCTCGCCGGGGTCAGTATGGCTTTTTGGCATGCAAAGGTGGTGGTTGCTTGGTTAAGCCACAATTGGTGGGTGGTGATTTTGCCGTTTTTAAAACTGCTGATGAAGCAGCTTTTAGTGATAAAGTTTTTAGCAGCGCTTAAAGCAATAGGTTTGCTACTGATGCACCTGTCTAAGCTGTTATTGCTGAAAGGCTTTAATACTCTGACTTTGCGTTATGGGGTTTTTTTCTCGCAAAATCGTTGGTATGGGGTACGCAAAATAAAGGTGATGTTTTTACGTCGTGGCAGGCAATTTTTTGCTTGGTTACGGCGATTTTGGGGACAATATGCCACTTGGCAAAAAACTGTGGTGCTGCTGGCTTTCTTCCCCTTAGTTGTGGTGTTATTTATTTTAGGGCTTAGTTTCAACATCACCCGCAAAACCATGGTCACTCAAGCGCAAGGTGGTATGGTACTCAAAACGGCTAAAGCGGCCACCTCAAAAAACAAAGGTTTGACCAGTTGGTTTAAGCGCATTGATCAAGTCACCTTAGCGAAAATTAAGCAGCTGCAAGGTAAAAACTGAGCAGATTGCTCAACAATCAGTGATGAATAGATGATAGGTCGTTATTTTTTGACCAAATTTGCTATCGCATCACTGTCAAAGAATGGAAGTGGTTCTTGCGGGCTTAAATAGCTATTGCCGTCAGCATTTCGATGAGCCAATAATCTTATAGGCAGCGTGGACGGCTTAGGGCCGTACCACGCGCCTTATTTCTGCTTTTTCAATGAAGCTATTAGGGTAACCGTCTTGATTTAAAGCAATAGATTTACAACCAAGGTTTTACCAAGCTATTTGGGGCTGAGACAAATAGGCTGCTTCAAGTTGTTTGCCAGTTGTGGTTTTTCGAGCTTGAAATGGTCCCGTTATTTGGGTTACAGCACTTTGCGAACCTCTTGAGCAGGTAACTTGACCGGAAACTGTGCCAGTAATGAGCAAGCCATCAATTTTACCTCTATAAACTAGACTCCAGTTGCATGATATTCCATCTTGGCTTGTCTTAAACTTCAAGGGCGCATTAAAGCTATTCCCACTAAATGTGCTCGTTTCGCTGCGCGCGCCGTCAGAAACAGTGATGTTATTACCAGAGATAGTGAAAATGGCTGCAGCTGATTCATTGTCGCTAGTGCCATCAGGAAACGTATAAGTGAGGTTTTGGATGCCATTATAAACACCATTGCGTTCGGCGCCGCCTCCACTGGAGCTGCCGCCACCACCACAAGCCGTCAAACCTAAAACTGCAAAAACTACGAGAGCGTGCTTTAAAAATTTCATTTTTATACATCTAATTTTGTAAGTAGAATCCAGACCTTATCATAAATTGTTGAAATTAAAAGTGGTTTGATGAACCTTGCCATTCACAAAGCCCTTGACAGCAAAACCGATATAAGTATAAATAAACACAGATAAAAATAGATTGTAATAATAATTACACGTTATTGGCTATAGCCCTACTATCAAATGAAGTCCGCCTCTGCGTCTGAGCAAACTGCTGCTAAACTGTATAATGTTAGTGGTGGTGCGCCTGTGTTGTTGGTATGCGAGCATGCCTCCAATCATGTGCCTGCTGAGTTTACGCAATTGGGCTTGGATGACGAGCAGCTGCGCACCCACATTGCTTATGATATCGGGGCCTTAGGTTTAGCTAAGCACTTAAGCGCTTTGCTCGATGCACCTTTGGTTTACTCCACTCTTTGTCGCTTGTTATACGATTGCAATCGCCCTTTGCAGGCCCATGATGCAATCCCTACAAGCAGCGAAGACACCTTCATTCCCGGCAATCAAGGTTTAACAGCAGCGCAAAAAGCAGCGCGGGCGCAGCTATGCTATCAGCCTTTTGAGGCACTATTAACGCAAACTTTAGCAGCCATGCCTGTATCGCCGGTATTGCTGAGTATCCATAGCTTTACTCCGGTTTATAAAGGGCAGCACCGTGAGATAGACATTGGCATTATCTGCGATGAGGGCGAGTGCTTTGCGCGCAGTTTGTTGCAGCATGCTGCACAGCATACGCCCTTGAATGTCGCTATCAACGAACCCTACGGCCCTCAGGATGGTGTGGCCCATACCTTGAATGTGCATGGCAATGCGCACGGCTATCTCAACGCGATGCTAGAGATCAAAAATGATTTGATTTCGACACCTGAGCAACAACAAAGCATGGCGCAAACTTTAGCACCGTGGATTAATCAAAGCTTAGCGCTATTGCAAGACGCACACCAGCAGGAGGTGCGAAATGCTTAAGTTGATGGCAGCTTATGTGCGGGTGGTGGACGCAATTAATTACCGCATCGGTCGCATTGTGATGTACGGCATTTTCGTGATGGTGGCGATTTTACTGTGGTCGTCCATTTCGAAATCAGTGCCCGGCTTGCTGCCGTCTTTATGGACGTTAGAAATGGCGCAATTTGCAATGGTGACCTATTACATACTGGGCGGACCCTATGCCATCCAACTGGGTTCTAATGTGCGCATGGATTTATTTTACGGCGAGTGGTCAGCGAAGAAAAAAGCATGGGTGGATGCATTCACCGTGTTGCTATTGATTTTCTATTTAGGCGTGTTGCTTTATGGTGGTTATGACAGTACGTCATACTCGTTTCAGTATGGGGAGCGCAGCGCCACGGCGTGGCGGCCTTACCTATGGCCAATCAAAGTGATCATGCTGTTGGGTTTTGTTTTGATGTTGCTGCAAGCGATCGCCGAATTGTTTAAAGACATCGCCACGATCAAAGGAGTGCAGTTGTAATGTCGCAAGAACTGATCGCGGTGTTGATGTTTTCGTCATTGATGTTGATGCTGATGACGGGCCAGCGGGTGTTTGGCGCCATCGGCGCAGTGGCGGCCATTGCCGCGCTTACGCTATGGGGCACGGGCGGCTCAGACTTGCCCTTTTCCGCCGCGATGAAACTGATGAAGTGGTACCCGCTACTGACTCTGCCGATGTTTATTTTCATGGGTTATATCTTGTCGGAATCTAAAATTGCCGATGACTTATACCAAATGTTTCATGTATGGATGGGCAACATCCACGGTGGCCTTGCCATTGGCACCATTGGCTTGATGGTGCTGGTATCAGCAATGAATGGCCTCTCGGTGGCAGGCATGGCCATTGGTGCGACCATTGCTTTGCCAGAGTTATTAAGGCGCGGTTACGACAAGCGTATGGTCACGGGTGTGATTCAAGCGGGCTCATCGCTCGGCATTTTGGTGCCGCCGTCCGTGGTGTTGGTATTGTATGCCATGATCGCTCGTCAACCTGTCGGCCAGCTATGGCTAGCAGGTCTTGTGCCCGGCCTGATGATGGCCGCTTTGTTTATTATTTACATTGCGGTACGCTGCAAAATTAATCCACAACTGGGACCAGTGTTGCCTACCAGTGAACGCAATCACAGCCGTAGCGAGAAAATGCGCTTGTTGCGCGCAGGCTTACTGCCGATTGGCATTTTTATGGCAATGATGGTGCCATTCGTTAATGGTTGGACCAGCTTAGTAGAAAGCTCGGCCATTGGTGCGATGGCGGCGTTTTTGGCAGCCGTGCTAAAAGGGCGTATGACACGTGAAGTGCTGGAAGTGTCGGTGCGCCAGACTTTGGCCATTTCCTGCATGTTTATGTGGATCATCTTGGCGGCGCTGGCCTTTGGTGCCGTGTTCGATGGCTTGGGTGCAGTACGTGCGATTGATAACTTATTCACTGAGCAAATGGGTCTTAACCCATGGACGGTGCTGATTTTGATGCAATTGTCATTTTTGCTGATGGGCACCTTTCTAGACGACACGGCTATGTTGGTCATTGTGGCACCTTTGTATGTGCCGCTGGTGAACACCTTGGGCTTTGATCTAGTCTGGTACGGTGTGTTGTACACCATCACCACACAAATTGCTTATATGACTCCGCCGTTTGGCTATAACTTGTTTCTCATGCGTGCGATGGCGCCGCCTGAGATTGGGCTGCGTGATATTTATCGTTCTATCGTGCCTTTTGTGCTGATTATGATTGTCAGTTTAACTATTTTAATGCTGTTCCCGCAGGTGGCCTTATGGTTGCCAAATTGGGTGTATGGCAAATAAAGCAAAGAATTAAATGAGGACCAAGTATTTTAATCACTACTTCAAAGAGGAGGTTTTAACATGACGACAAGACGTAAATTTATATCCAATGTGGGCGCGGGCATCGCAGGTGCGGCAGCGCTAAGCGCACCGGCAGTGCATGCGCAGAGTAAGTCCACCATCAAATGGCGAATGCAAACTTATGCGGGTGCATCTTTAGGTGAGCACGTGATCAAGCCAGCGGTGGATGCCTTTAATAAGGTGGCTGGCAATGAGATGCAGATCGAGCTGTTCTATGGCGACCAGTTGGTGCCCACTAGTGAGCTGTTTCGTGCTATGCAAAAAGGCACAATTGATGCGGTGCAATCAGATGACGACTCGATGGCTTCGCCAACGGAGGTAACCGTGTTTGGTGGCTATTTCCCATTTGCCAGTCGTTATTCGCTGGATGTGCCCGTGTTGTTTAATCAGTATGGTCTGAATGAGATTTGGGATGCTGAATACTCCAAGGTAGGCGTTAAGCACTTATCTGCTGGTGCATGGGACCCTTGCCATTTTGCTACTAAAGACCCGATCAACAGCTTAGAAGACCTTAAAGGCAAGCGGGTGTTTACCTTCCCCACAGCTGGGCGCTTTTTGTCACAGTTTGGTGTGGTGCCTGTCACCTTGCCATGGGAGGACATCGAAGTGGCGGTGCAAACTGGCGAGTTAGATGGCGTAGCGTGGTCGGGTATTACAGAAGACTACACCGTGGGCTGGGCCGATGTGACGGATTACTTCCTTACCAATAATATCTCAGGTGCTTGGGCCGGTTCATTCTTTGCCAATATGGACAGCTACGAGAAATTGCCGGACAACATGAAGCAATTGCTGCAATTGGCAATGGACAGTTCGCACTATTACCGTCAGTGGTGGTACTGGGGCGGTGAAGCGTCCTTACGCGTGAGCGGCACCAAGATGAAGCTGACCACGATTCCCGATGAGGAATGGGCGCAGGTGGAAGATGCGGCGGTTAAGTTTTGGGATGAAATTGCGGCGGAATCTGAAACCAAAGCCAAAGTGGTGGATATATTCAAGAAGTATAACGCCGACATGCAAAAAGCAGGTCGTCCCTACCGCTATGGCTAACAGTTAGTATAGGGTTTGAGGTGCCTTGTTTGGGTTAGCTTTAGCTTGGCATCTCTTTTTTACTAATTTCTCATCTCGCCCTTTCCTTGGGCGCAGCGACCAATTTAAACCAACATCATGCCTGCAAATTTAAACTTTAAAGATCTACAGAAAAAAGTCAAAGACGATGAAATTGACACCGTTCTCGCGGTGATTCCTGACATGCAAGGGCGTTTGATGGGTAAACGTTTCCATGCTCAGTTTTTTGTTGAAAGCGCATGGAAAGAGACCCATTGCTGCAATTATCTATTGGCCACTGACCTTGAAATGCACACGGTGGAGGGCTATGCCTCAACCAATTGGCAAGCAGGTTATGGTGATTATGTTATGCAGCCAGATATGGACACTTTGCGGCTGATTCCATGGCTTGAGGCCACCGCGATGGTGACCTGTGATTTGCTGGATCATCACACCCATAAAGAAGTGCCGCATTCACCGCGCGCCATTTTAAAGCGTCAAATTGAGCGCTTGAAAAAACACGGCTTAAGCACCGCGATGGCCACCGAATTTGAGTTTTTTGTGTTTCGTGATAGCTTTGAGCAACTGCACGAACAAGGCTATACAGAGCTACAACCAATCAGTCCCTATAATGAGGACTATCACATTTTCCAAACCACCAAAGAAGAAGGTTTGATGCGCCAAATTCGCAATGGTCTGCAAGGCGCGGGCGTGCGGGTGGAAAACACCAAAGGCGAAGCCGATGCTGGCCAAGCTGAAGTGAACGTGGCCTACACCGATGCCCTAGAGATGGCTGATAACCATTGTTTGGTCAAAAATGCAGTGAAGGAAATAGGCTTTTTAAATGACCATGCAGTCACCTTTATGGCCAAGTGGGACCAAGACAAGGCCGGCTCGTCTAGCCATATTCATCAGTCCTTGGTGTCGCTTGACGGTGATGCGGTATTTTTTGATAAGGCCCAGCCCTACGGGATGTCGCAAACTATGCAGCATTACTTGGCAGGCCTACTTACTTATGCGCAAGAAAGCACCTATTTCTTAGCGCCCTATGTCAATTCGTACAAACGTTTTGTGGCCGGCACCTTCGCGCCCACTAAAATTGTGTGGTCATTGGACAATCGCACCGCCGGCTTTCGAGTGGTGGGGGCGGATAGTCAAAGCGTGCGGGTGGAATGCCGCATCGGTGGCAGTGACTTCAACCCTTATTTAGCCTTTGCTGCACAGATCGCTGCTGGGCTTGCTGGCATTGAGCAAAAGCTTAAGTTAGAAGATGAATATAAAGGCGATGCTTATTCATCCGAAGGTGTGCTAGAGATTCCAGCCACTCTGCCAGCGGCCACTGAAGCATTGCAGAACTCTAAAATGCTACGAGATGCCTTTGGTGATGAAGTAGTGGACCATTACGTGCGTGCTGCGCAGTGGGAACAAGAGCATTTTGACCAAGCTGTAACTGATTATGAAATTAAGCGCGGCTTTGAACGCGCTTAATTCCACCTTGTGAGATGACGATCGCCGAGCAATTAAAGGAGCAAGTCGCCGCACTGACCCCAGCTGAGCGTAAGCTTAGTAGTATGTTGCTGGCCAATTATCCTGTGTCGGGTTTGGGACCAATCACTGAGGTGGCACAGCGCGCACAGGTGTCCACCCCTACGGTGATTCGTTTGGCGCGTAAACTAGGCTATAAGGGTTTTCCTGATTTTCAAGCTGAGCTGCGCAGTGAGCTGAGCGCAAAAATATCCAACCCCATCTCCAAGCGCAATATCTGGACAAAAAGCGAGCCGCAAAGCCATATTCTGAATCGCTTTGCTGATGCGGCGATGCACAATATCGAACAAACCTTGGGGCAAATTGACAGTAAAGACTTTAATCGTGCCTGTAAGTTATTAGGTAATCCTCGTCACTCCCTCTATATTACTGGTGGGCGGATCACGCGTACTTTGGCAGATTATTTGTATTTACATATGCAAATTATCCGCAAGGATGTCACCATCATTCAGCCGATTTCTAATGCTTGGCCGCATTATATGCTGGACATGAAAAAAAATGATGTGCTGGTGATTTTTGATGTGCGTCGTTATGAAAACAGCATTTTAAAGCTGGCACAATTTGCTGCTGAACGCGAAGCACA
>CALIFM010000108.1 GCA_938021685.1 uncultured Gammaproteobacteria bacterium
ATCGGCAAGAGGGCAGGAATGCACACTAAACGTTGCTGGCGTCTGCAATTATCAGGAAGAGACAGTCGTATTCAACCACTTCCCATCCGAGATTGCAGGATATAAGAGCACAGACTTATCGGGAGGTTTTGGCTGTTCAGATTGCCATGACTGGATTGATAGGCGGGTAAGCAGCGATGACGAAGAAAGGGAATTTTATATGAGGCGCGCTCAAGTACGAACCATGACGAGATTGGTTGAATTAGGCGTCATTAGCATCAAGGGCGTGGGATGAGCTTTAAAGACTGGGATGAAGATAGGGTAAGGCAGCACAATGAAGAAGTCAGACGAAAACGTTTTGGTAAGTCTAACGGTTCCAGTGAAATCGCCAAAAATGAATCAATACGTGACGATGCCGCTGAAGAGCAGGATCATGCTCCCAAGCCTTTGCCACAAGTTGTTATTCGCTTCACTCACTACGTTAGAAGGCTGGCCGATTCCGACGCGTACATTGGAAAGTGGTGGACAGATGGAATCGTTGAGGCGGGGATACTATTCGATGATTCACCAGAGTACGTCCAAGAAACGAGGCACCGCCAAGTCAAAATTGAGCAGTGGCAAGAAGAGAAGACTATCATCGAGTTAATAGAGGCAACCGCTTAATGCTAGTCAAAGGTGACCAAGGCTTCATTGATTTAGGTATCGATGTTGAACGCTATAACCGGCACGATATATTTGAGCCATTGGGACATATCTACGGAGACCACAAGATTGCTCTTGAAAAAGGTCAATTCAGAAAGGCCGATGCATTACTGGATTACGCTGAGCATTACTATTCCATTCACGTTGTCAGTGAGCACTTCCGACGATACGACAAAATGAGTGAAGATGAATTGGCCAACATGCTCGCGCGTCGGAATCCATCAGGGATTAGAACTTACCTGCCACCACACAAACGCAAACACGGCAGCTGTGGATACGTGAAGCGATTACGCACCCGTTTGACTTAAACGTTATCGTTCGATAAATTAGACGTGTCACCCGCTGGTTGTCTCCCCATCCAAGGAAGGCCAACGGGCGTTATCTTCATAACGCAATCTTAAAGCTAGCCCCTAACCGCCAAAAGATTGCAGACGCGTTTGTTATTGCCAGACTCGAAAGGAATCGATGACAAGTTGATCGTTGAAATTCATGGGCGCATCACCAGGGTAGGTGCCGCCCACGGCTAAGTTAACAATGGCGCACATGGGCTCTTGCGGAATCATGCCGGGGTCACAAACTGACGCCACTGGAACACCATCTATTGACCACACCAGCCTGTCAGATCGCCATAGGATAGAGAACGTGTGAAACTGTTCGTGCCATGCGCTTTTATCTAATAACGTCACAGGGCCAATTGAGCGGCCACCTGTGGATTGTGTAACCACTTGCGAGTTATGAACTTGAATCATATCGTTGCAAGGGCCAATCAATCGATCACTGGGCTGGGCAAATTTATTAACCCCAAACCCATCAACCGACCAATGAGAGTCAGCATCATCGGTCATGTGCAAAGCAAGCTGCATGTGCCTATCGTTGACGCTTTCATGCGCTTCACACATGATCGGGTATTCCATTATGTCGATTTCATGAGGGCGAGATTGTGAGAAATCAGAATCGAGTAAGAAAAACGCTGGCCATGACCCACACGTCTTGGGTAGTTTGCATCTAAGCTCAAACAGTCCGAACTTAAAATCTTGCTTACCGTAGGTGTTAATGTTTCCAGATATGAAGTTTTGTGGCGCTGGCGAAAAGTCAGAACTATTAATTGCAGGCTTTAGCGAGTATTCATTTCGTATCGCACGGATAACCAGCTGCTCTTGAGTGTTAACTGTAAACGGGTTAAATATTGAGCCGCTTAAATCATTTGAATAATAGTGTTGGCGTTCACCGTTTATTGTCATAAATTCGCCATTTGTACGCATTCTGTCACGCGTCCAAGGCAAGGTATCGTCAACTTTTGAATAATCTAATCCACTTGAATTCCATGGATTAGAGAACACTAAATCCATGCCTTCAGGCGCTATAGGACTCGATAGGGCCCCGCAAGCCTCTCTAGCGCGAGATGACCAGCCCGCCATGAATGTATCAAGCTCATAAAACAAAGACGCACTGTTGCCAGCTGCGCCAACATCAACAACGTTCGGTACTGGATTTGTAAAATAGGGCATTAGAGATTCGCTAATTCATCCGGCGAGCAACAGAACGCACTGACCTGGTAGGGCTCATCTGGAATCGTGAATGTGTACTCATCATCTTGGATTGATGTTGAAACAACTTCTCCATTTATGATCAACGACCAAGCAACCATAAATGTCTCACTACATCCGCTGAATTTCAACGTCTTATTTTCACCGGCACATATTCCGCCTTCTGCACTAATCATATTTGCCTCAAAATGATGTCACTGAGATGTCGCCACTGACGCTGACCGAGCTTATGACTGCAAAGCCTACTCCAGCAATTCTTTCGAATTCAATGCCTATGGTTATAGGTTCATCAATTTGGCAAGTTATACAGGCTTCAACCACAGATAAATTTACACAGACATTATTGCCCGCACCTGAATCATTGAACTGAAAGGGCAACGGCATAGAAGATGACACTTCCACGCCTCCGCAATAAACCACGTAATTTACGGCAAACCACGCCTCTTCCTCCATATTGCCAGCGGCAGGCCCACTAAAGCAGGCCGTCATGTTTCCATTCAACGCCCATTTTCGCTCAGGTGGCCATGGCACAGGAAGAGGATTTGGCGGCGGGTTTGGCAATGCCACTGCACCCACCAAATCTTGCTGTTGATCTTCGCTCGTTATACTTACATCGACTTTGTATTGAATGCATTCTATGGGCTGTCTATCACAGGCAACCTGATGAACCGCTTCAGCCTTATCCTGAATTGGCTTTAGGTTTTTCTCGAAACTTAAGCACTTGCTGGGTTGCTTTAATCTTTCTCCTAAGGTCAGATTTTGGCGACGGAATAACCAAAAGCACCAATCAGCGGTTATATCAGCGTTTACAGAATTATCTGGCCTGTCGGTCACATCGTCGCAGATTAACTGATCATTGTGCCCTATGACCAATGTTTCCCCTGGAGGGCAATTACCGCAACCAAGAACTGGTATTTGATAGCAGCGATTGCGCAAGAATGATTGGTTTGGTCTATCGTCTGGCAGTTCAATACGTGCGCTAAGGCAAAATTCAGGATCAGATTGACACCCGATAATGGGCTGAATATCGTAGAAATTTGCACCTCTAAAATCGCGCGGGCAAAATACTATTTTTCCAAAGCCAAGCCACGCTGTCTCTGTAGGCACATTGGCTGCAATGATGGTTGGCTGCAACGGATCGTATTCAACATCTTGCAAGCTTATGCATTCAACAATTCTAGAATTAGAACTATAAGCATCACAAAGTGTATTCAGTGAATCAACCATGAGGAATAGAGCTTCCATTCCAAATCGACATTCAGGTGTCAAAGTGCAAGGTATCCAAAAATTAGACCCTAAGCCTCTTTGTGCAATGCAAGCCAAACCTCCGCACAACGATAGATTCCATAGCGCGCCTCTCGTTAAACCGCCCTCGTTACTGGTGGAAACGAAAGAGCCTCTTGCGCATATTTCAATGCCTTCACCGGTATCACAATCTGCGGTTACAACCACCGCCCCAATCGATGTATCTGGATCTTCTTGGGCTCTGAATGTGGCAACCGGCTGACCTCCACACCTTATGGTCACTTCAATATCGGTGTCGCCTTCAAAGTTGCCGTTCGGGAACTGAAATACACTTCGGTAGGTAATCATGAAAATGCATTTTTGAATATTTCCGGTTCTTCGTCCAGAATCTTCAATGATGGTTACGCATTCATCTTGCGGAAAAGCAGTGTCACCTCTAAGGGATGTGTTTATAGGGCGGCACCCTATATCAAAGTTATTGGTTTCGGCCGCGTTTGCGATGGCTTGTATGGAATCAAGCGCAGGTATTATGGTGCTTTCATCTAAGCATTCTGAAAAATCTATGGGCGTGTAACCGCTAATAGCCATCAGTAGACCTCATAGCAGTTATTGTCGCATTCATCTTCTGTCTGCGGTATTGGATTGTCACAGCTAAAGAACGGCAAGCTATTGATATCAAACCTTGATCGTTCCAAACATAATTCCATGCACGAATCACGGTGTCGATAACGCTTACTGATTAAACGCCATAGGTTATTGGAGCCATCCCAGCGGCGGGTTTTGTCATGATCAACTATTCCGTAGGATCCAAGCGTTAAATCGCGCCCAATCGACACTGGGATATCGAAGCAGATTTCACGGGTTGCGTTCTGTTTTTGACAACGAATACGCTGAGCTTGTACTTTAGCTAGGAACGCTGTCTCTTCACCAATAAACCGAGTAGTCTTGGTGCTTTGCTTTGGTATTCTGTGCCGCTTTCGATCACAGGGCTCAAGTAGTGAATCACCGGAAACGTTTAACGCTGTGGCTCTGGTGTTCTCAGTATCAACACTTTCAGCCCAATTTTCTAGGCTGTAATTTATGTATGAGTCGGTAACGTAATCGTTGTTTATTTCAATCGAGAGAGTGTTCTTAACCATCTGCTCTGAAGTGATAACAAAGTCCGGGCTGTTGGGTTCTGGCGGTCTTGCATCGCTTATGGTTGCTCTGTCGCCGTCATACACTAATGAGAACAAAAACCCACAGGCTGCTTCTTCGAGTAAATCGGCAGCGTCTTCTTGATTGCAAATAACTACAGGCTCTCGAATATAGAACAATGGATTGTTGCACTTATATTTCTCAAAAGCTGCATAGTCAATGACTCGACGTGGCTCCAGTTCTTCATCACAGCACAGCTCAGTTTGCCCATCTAAATTCATACATTCAGTCATTACCCGGCAAATCATGTCGGCTACGTGAATGTCTTCGAAGTACGGTGAAATCATTATTGGTTCACCCACTTCATGCTCTTCGATTTCAGTACCGCAGACGCCGCGCTCGATTAGATCCAAACGCCATCGATTGATGGTCGTATCCAGAACACCGCGAACACGCACAATCTCTTTTCCAATACACGCATATTGGGCCGTATTCATGCAATCATTATTGTTAGCGCTAGGCTCAACAGTTTGATTGATTATTGAATTACCCACTTGATCATCAGGTAAAGCGCCGTTGTCATTTTCTCGAAGCCCATCAAGTTGAACGCCAAGGGTTAACGGAACCGGGTCGCCTGCCTGATCAATGAGCTGCTTATTTCCACAAACCCCACCATCAGCCAATTGAAACGGGTCTTTGATCTTTAAGCAATACTCACAGCCACCGCGCCGGGTAGCAATTGAATAGGTATCCAGCACACCGTGAATTTCTATAAACTGATCCAATGACTGCATGGTTGAATCCCCAATGAAAATATCCACTGGCAAGCCTTGAACGTATTCGGTGGTCTCGATCAGTGCGCCAATTGACGGGGTAGATGCGCATTCTTTATCTTCCAAACACACGGTCCAAGTGCCGCGCTTTGAAAACGATGATCCGGTTTCAAGTTTTACCGGGGCATGCTGGCAGCTACTGATGCAAGCCGATACGCTTGGGATCTCTAAGCGGGCAATTAACGGAAGCAAAACAGAGAATGAGCAATTGGTCGCGAACCAGAATTCTTCTGTATTGCAAACGTAATCACATCGGCTTTGGCAGGTGAAAAATGTATTGGCGCAATCTGATGTTGCAGTACACGGTGCCACGCCATTTTCTAACGGACAGCGTGCAAAGCGCATTCTCATCAGAACGACTTGTTGACCAGCATTAGCCATTAAACGGCTTTCTTTAGAGCAGGGTAGTGCACATAAGAATTGGCCTGAAGTGTTACCTCTTGTAGATCGCAGGTAATAAATGTCGGCGGGTCTTGATCGTTTTGCAAATCAAAGCAGATCACTTCATCGGGCCGGTTGTTTCGACTTGGGAAAAATAGACCTTCATTCCCATCGCATAGATAGCGCATGTATGACTTCCACCAGCATTGCATCCAGTATTCTGATGCGCAGAAGGTTATATCCCAATTCACCATAGAGGGTTCGGTTTCTCTGGATATGCGGCGGCAGTTATTGTTGGTCTTTACTTTAAATTGACACCCTGTACCGTCAAGAGGATTCTGGAATTCTCTTGGCAGTAGATCCCCAAATTCACCTGTGCCTTCTAAAAAGAATTTCTGGCCTAAGAAGACTTTCCCAATCTGCGCAGGACCACCATCGCAAGTCACAATGTTTTGAAAAGTGATCGTTGCGCCCGGTACTTCAAACAAGCCGTCAAGGTTTAAAATAATGGGCCTTATAAATCCGCCAATCTTGGCCTTGTCTTGACAAACGGCGATATCGTAAACCGGCGCACCATCGGAAAATATCGGAGGGTCTGAGATGATCTGACCCGATATCATGTTGTGATCTTTAATCACCGCGATATCGATTGCGCACACATCGCCTGAGCCTTGCCAGACACCAGAACCTTCGAACGTCCAAAAGTCTGAACTATCGCAATCACAAGATTTGGCTGCATCACCTGCAATGGTCCAGACGTTACACACGTCATTCCATGCGAAGTTGCAGCGGTGAGGGCTCGTTAATCGCTGGACCTGATCGCAGCATGAATCATCTAATTCATACTTGGATTCGTCGAACGCATCTTTGGTGCCGAAGAACGGTTCCAGCATGAATTCCGGCCGCACGACTTCCACAAAAGCAGCTTTATCAACCACCTTTGGAGATTCTGCAAAAAAATCTTCCTCGCAGTTGGCCGTGCAGTCTTGAACGATAATAGTAATATCTTCGCAAAAACACTCAAGACCGCAGTTCTCAACCTCAACACAAACTACCTCGCCAGATGATATAAGTGGATTTTGGCCGTTTGAGTCGTATATCTTAATATCGCACTCAAGGTCTTCAGTAGAGCCATCGGTTCTTGTGCACGTAACTGAAATGCTCGCAGTGCCAGCGGCTTGCGGTAATTGAATCGTTGATGAAAACGTTGATTCAGATAGAACCGTGGCCCCTGAAATAGTCCAAGTGCTAAATGATGCGTCTTGACAATCAATGATGTTTATCTGAACTACTTCACCAACAGCTGCGCCATAAGGGCAATCGATGAACGGCCCTGATAGCTGGCCTTGTGAATTTTCTTCGCCTACTTCATAGGTCGCGCAAAGCTGTAAACGATATGTACCTGGAAGATTAGGGGTGATCGTCGTGGTCGCTTGATCAGTTGCGCTTAAATTTAAAAAACCGTTCAGAGGTCCTGATAGCTGGCTCCATTCAAGCTCAATTGCGCCTGTAATATTCGCGCCAACATACAGGTAGCTTTCACCTGCGCAAATAATGTCAGAGCCGGGACCCAGCCCAGCAGATAGTGAAATAATTGGAGTCATGGCACAAGAGTGCCTTTAGGGTATATGCAGTAATTACCCGGGGCCAAAAACCGAACCCAAGTCTCTTTACCGCGAGGGCTTGAGAATTGAACCGATCCGATTTGGTTAGTATCGACAACGCACCATTCATAAGCTACTGGATTAGGACGCTCATCACGCACTAAAAACCATCGATCTGTGCAATCTGGATCTATGTCGAAAGTGGTCATGCAGCTAAACCTTCTTCTGCGGCCCGCTCAAATAACAATTTAGCCATGCGCCCAGTCAGTAACGCTTCATCGTCAATGCCATCAAAATCGATATTGATATCAATGCGGCGTCGGCTGTTGGTTTCAGCGGCTGCAGCAGTTCCTGCACCAGCATCAGGAACAACGGGCCCGGTGTTAGCTGCGGTATCAGCGCCGCCAACGCTAGCTGTAGACGGGCTGCCGAATGAGGTGCTATTCAACGCATCTAACTGAGCAAACGCTGCGATGGCTGTTTGTGTGGCTGCTAATAGGTTTAATGGCCACGGTTGCTCAAGCGCTCTAGCTATACCAACAGCAGCTGATATCGCAATTTGGCCACGACCAAATAACTTGTTTTGTTCGAATCGTTTCTTGTTTAAAGCATTTGACTCTTCAGCAGCTTTACGCTCAGCCTCGGTCATCTGCTCAGTGATTTCTATGTACGCACCAACCGGACGCATCGCAGCATCTAGCGCCTGATTAGCCGTTTCTGCCAAACCTTCCCAGAACTGTCGTGTTATGTCGATCTGGGTTTCAAGATGTTCAATCAAGGAATCTAGGCTTTCGTCACGAGCAGAAAGCATACGATTAACTTCTGCTTGTTCTAGTTCTTCTTGCTGCTCACGAAGCTCAACCATGCGATCACCGGCATTTTTGAACACATTGAACAATCGGTCGTTGTGAGCTTTTTGTGATTCTTCTTCTTCGCGCCTTAATTCTTCTCGCGCTCTGGCTGCTTCTCTCAGCGTGTCCCTATCAGGTCCTGCCCCTGAATTCGATGATGAGTCAGAACTTGTCTGATCGCCCAATTGCCTTAGTCGAGGGCCGGTGGTCTCGTCAGATAAATCAAATCCTGAAAGCGCATCACTGCTAATCCCTTCAAGCGCTGGTGTGTTCTGCTCTACATAGCCGTTTAGAAAGTCGACCGTGCCAACTACCTCGTCACGCAGCAGTGCAAATCCGTCAGCAACCATTCCGTTGACGCCGTTAAATACAGTGGATGCAACCCCAGCCACTTGTGATATTGCAGAAGTTATTGGCTCTGGAATGCGTCTATAGAAATCAGCAAGCGTTATGGTTATAGATGGAATAAGAGTGTCAGTTATGAACGAGGTTATGGTTTTTGCCATCTGACCGTATTCATCCAGTAAATCGATGCCTGCAACTAATACGTTGTTAACCGTCGTCATAGCAGGCGCAAAATCTGCGAATAGAGCAAGACTGTAATCATCCCAGCGCTGGGTTAATTCAGTGAGTGAGCGCCGGTAATCATCAATATCGTCCACTTGTTGCTGTGAGAACACATCAGGAACATCGTCAATGTTTGTTCGAAGATCGCCAATCAGATCATTTAACTTCTCGGTGTTCTGAATCGTTCGAAGGAATGGCCGTCCATCTTCATCACCCAAGACTTCTTTAATGGCAAAGATTCTGTCCTCGGCGTTATCCAGCTCGCCAACCTGTTCAAGAAAGTCAGCTAATTGGAACCGCGAATTCGTGACGTTTAGATCAAGCTCAAACCCATCTAAATCCTGAAGCAACCCGAATAGTGGCCCAGTCTCTAATCGAGCGTCGGCAATACGCTCTTTAAGGCTCAGTACGGCCTCATTCAGATTGTCTAGGTCAACATCCCCCGCAGCGTCTCGCACGGACAAGAACAGGGCTTGCGTCTCCCTGAACGATAAATCGATCTGTCTGGCTGTATCGGTTAGAGATAATGCAAGCTCTCTACCTCTAGTCACAGCGTTGCCAAGAACCACTGCCAAACTTGCAGCAGCAGCGGTTGCAATACCCAAGGCAACTTTTGCAGTGGGTCCAATCGATTTCAAGCGTTTAGATAAAGAGCTTAGCGGGCCTTTGGTTAAGTCCCGCGCTCTTAGTAAGATGGTTAAGTCGTCAGCTCTATTCATTCTCTAAAATATCCATCCAGTCAAACCGGCTTTCTGGCTTACTGTCTGTTGATTGCTTTAACGACTTGATAGCCTCTTCGCGTTGTGCTTTTGGCAGCTCTTTGATTCTGCAAGCTGCGTAAAACGCTATTTGGTCTTCGGTGAGGTCTTCCAGTACTTCAAAAAAATACTTACCTCCAACCTCATTGCCTATTGCCCTGCAAAGCCTAGCTAGTCGGCTGCTTGGCTCTTTGTCGAGTTTCCCAGCTGTTCACGCGTTTTATCATCGAGTGAATACTTATCTTCTTCAGTAGCTAAATCTGAATTGCGCTTACGAATGATTGCCGCCATTTCGATGGCCTCGTCATAGTCCAATGAGTCGCAAAACTTCTTAAAGCTCCAGTCGGGCGATGGATCATCACTCGAATCATCGTGTGGCTTGGAACCTTTGAAGTACGCCGTGCCGTCTGGGTTGGCTAACTGAATAAATAAGCATGTTGCAACGGCGTCGTAGGTTTTCTTGCCGTCGTTAAACTTATGTTCGATTGCGTTTCTTTGAGCACGATCACCAGAGCGATAATTGAACTTACTGCCATCGCGTTTGACGCCAACGTTTACTTTGTTAGCGCCTCCGAACAATTTTCCGAACGGATTTTCACTGATCTGGATTCCAGATGATTTAGCCATAGGGGTGACTCTCTTTTTGAGTTAAGGGGTTAAGATGCTTTTTTCTGTGGTGTTTTATCGATGCCAGCACCTTTTTCAAGCGTGCCTTGAGCCTGTAGCGCAATGCCTGCTTCAGCCGCTGTGCATTCCCAATAGCCATCAACTTCAAACGTTCGAGTGAACATCTGACAATCGGCAT
>CALIFM010000109.1 GCA_938021685.1 uncultured Gammaproteobacteria bacterium
CATTATGCAATTGCTTACGTGGGCTCAAGGTGGTTTCAAAGTCCATAAAGCCCAAACCAAGCTGCGAGCCGGCTTCACCTTCAACACCCTCTGGGTCATGAATTTCCCGGCCAATCATTTGATAGCCACCACAAATGCCAATCAACTTACCGCCATAGCGTAAATGCTTGTTGATCGCTTCTTGCCAGCCATTTTGCTGCAACCACTGAAGATCATTAATCGTATTTTTACTGCCTGGCAAGATAATCAAATCACAAGATGGGATTATTTCACCTTGCTCTACAAAGCTGATGTCCACCTGTGGGTTTAAGCGCAACACATCAAAATCAGTATGGTTACTTATACGCGGGATGCGCGGCACCACAATGCGCAGCTTATGTCCTGTTGCCTCGCCCTGTTTATTAGCACTTTTATCGACCGAATCTTCTGCTTCAATATGCAAGCCATACAAAAACGGCAGCACTCCTAAAGTAGGCACGCCTGTTCTTGCCGTTAACCAATCAACTCCAGAATCCAATAAAGCTTTATCGCCACGAAAACGGTTGATGACAAAGCCTTTTATCAATGCTTGCTCGTCCGGCTCCAAACACTCTAGTGTGCCTGTTAAGTGCGCAAACACACCGCCGCGATCGATGTCTGTCACCAACAGCACTACGCAACTAATCGCTGTAGCAAAGCCCATGTTAGCAATGTCGTGCTCACGCAAATTAATTTCAGCAGGGCTACCTGCGCCTTCAATTACAATCAAATCATACTGCGCTGCCAAGCGATGATACGACTCCAGCGCAGGCACCATCGCCTGCTTTTTATAAGCATGATATTCCTGTGCCTGCATGTTACCAATTGCCTTACCCTGAATAATCACCTGCGCACCTTTGTCACTATTGGGCTTAAGCAAAATCGGGTTCATATCACTATGCGGCTCAATGCCACAAGCCTGCGCCTGCACTGCCTGTGAGCGGCCAATCTCGCCGTCATCGATCGTCACTGCGCTGTTCAAAGCCATATTCTGAGGCTTGAACGGTGCCACCGTAAAACCGCGCCGTACGAACACACGGCATAGGCCAGCTGCCAACACGCTTTTGCCTGCATTGGAGGTGGTGCCTTGCACCATCAACGCTGGAGTAGGTAATGTCACAGAGAATGGCCTCTTAGTTTTTGCGGGTTAGTTTGCTCTCGATCACTAATTTTTAGTAATCAGCTCTAGTTTATCTACAACTCAAGATTATACTGTTGCCTAAGACTAGGCACATTACTTTTGATATTTATTCACCATTCATAACGACCTTCCGTGTTTTCACATAGTGGACATCCCAATCATTCAAGCTTACTATTCAAGCTAAATTTTCAACAAACTGTGCGACCTAGCCCTACTAAAAGGAGCGCAGAAAAGAGGCGCATTAAGCTTGGAATACGAAACCAAATATGTGTTTGATGAGTACCGCAGTGCCGCTGTAAAGCAGCAATTAAACCACCTGTGCAAACACAACAGTCAATTTGCAAAAAACACCATCCACTCGGTTTATTTTGACACCCCAAACTGGAGCAGCGCCATGGGCAAAGCCGCCAGTGATTATCTTAAAACTAAATTGCGTATTCGCTGGTACACGCCAGCAGATAGCACCGATACAGCCTTAAAGCCAAGTGGCCGTTTTTTAGAGGTTAAACATAAAATTGGCAGCACCCGGCAAAAGCATCGTCTAAGCCTGTCAGAGCAATTTGAAACATTTAATGCTAAGCAACCCAGCCTCACATCTAAGCAACGCGAGGAGCTACGCCATGCACTGCAACAAATTGAACCTGCTTTATTAGCAATGCAGCTAGATCCTTCTCTGACAGTCTCATACCAACGGCAACGTTATTACGACCCTTTCTCACAAACACGAATCGCTCTTGATAGCAACATCGTATGTCAATCTGCCTCTAGGCAGTTAACCATGGCAAACAGCAGGATTAAGCTAGACAAAGCGGTACTAGAAACCAAAGGCACGCAGCGCCGCTTGCCCACTTGCCTTCGCGGTGCGGGCCTAGCGATGATCGAAAAAACTGCATTTTCAAAGTATTATGAAAGCTATAAATTACTCAGTCACTACGAACAATAGCTTTTAACCACAGTCTTCTAAAAAAGTAAAAATATGAGCACTTACGACCTCCTTCAATCACTTTTCTCCAATATTCCACAAGACAGCCGCAATATTTCTTACTTAGGCTTCTTGTTGCTCATCACCGCCTCAGTTTTGCTGTCGGTATGCTGCTCATATTTATACCTACACTTTTATGATAAAAACTCAACCGGCTCTAAAATACATCGTGCTTTTCCGTTGATGGGCCCCGCGATCACCTGCATCTTTTTGACTGTTCAGTTTTCTTTGCCCTTATCGCTTGGCTTGCTGGGTGCCCTATCAATCGTGCGTTTTCGAACGCCTATCAAAGAGCCCGAAGAGATTGGCTTTATCTTATTGCTGATCGCCTTAGCCTTATCGGTGGCCACATTTAATCTATCCTTTGCAGTCATCTTGCTGCTAGTGGCGTTTTTAGCTTTAAGCTTGTTACAAAAATTTAATGGCTTTGGCACCCGCGACAAAGGCACAACCTTAGTCCACATTGAGACTGCCTTAGACAACAACAATGTCGCACAGAAAGCCGATGTGTTGCTCGAAGAGCTAAGTCTAAAGGGCCATAAAGCAAAGGTAGTGAGTCTCAACCAAGAAGGTAAACAAGCATTTATCACTCTGCGAATGCAAAATAAACAAGCTAGGCTAACACCGCTGTTTGACAGTATTGCGCAAGACGACCCAACCACAAAAATTAGCGTACACGAAGTTTAACTTACACTAATTACCTACCGATATCTTCGTGAAATTAACCACGACTAAAGCCGCTGCATGTTTATTCTTAGTACTGCTTATCGCAGCAGGCTTAGAACAATCGCGCGATAAGCTGGTCACTACCGAAGTCAACGAAACCTTTATGCGCGGCGGTGCATTGGGAGACTTGCTTCGTGATGCTGGGTTAGTCGGCATCAGCAACAGCAGTCATGATTTGGCCATTGGTGACTCTTGTGCTGATAAAGAAGCACTGAAGGGCTTCGATTTCCACGATCAGCTCCGCCTGCGCATCAAGCTCACTACACCGCAAGCAGCCACCCTAACTGTTCGAGTTAAAGTAGGAGAAAAAGGGCATGATAAAACAACCATACATTCTTTAGATCTGAATCCTGAAGTGTTATTTTATCATCTGCCGTTTGCCGCCAATAAAAACGAAGATATTCGCATCACTTATGAGTTACCTCCCCACGCCGAGGCCACCTTATGGGATGTTTTTATCGACGGACGCTATCACCGAAGTGCACATA
Organism: uncultured Gammaproteobacteria bacterium; assembly: GCA_938021685.1. Classification (GTDB taxonomy): domain Bacteria; phylum Pseudomonadota; class Gammaproteobacteria; order Arenicellales; family Poriferihabitantaceae; genus JAAELZ01. The sequence continues at coordinate 3,356 of CALIFM010000109.1, forward strand.
TCATGTCTGGTGGTCAGCCAATCAACTCTGACTTCACTTACTTAAACAGCAAGCCTTATGTGACAACCAGCGAAACTAGCGGAGCCAGGCTGCAAGGCGCTGAACCTAGTTTAGATCACTTTGTGAGTGAAGGCTTAGATGAAAAATTTTACCGTGGTGTATTCCCCGGAAAAAAGAATAAAGGTCATTGCACCTATGTTGCGATGCCTTACCAAGCTCAAGCGGGACGCAGCTTGCTTCCAAGCACACAAGTCACTTTATTACCCAAAGTCATTTTACGCACTGAACAAGCTCACCTTACTGGCCCGCGAGGTATTTTAAATAACAAAAAAGAACAAGGTTTAGCTTGGGAAAAACCCGCCAGCTTGCAAGTTATTAGCGACAAACCCATTCCCAAACAACCCGTGGGGCTGCGGCTACATGGCGGCGAGCCCGGACGAAAAAAAGATATTGAAAGCTATCGCGTACTGGCACGCTCACGTTTTGGTAAAGCCACCATCGATGCTCAAAGCTTGCTGGGAAACCCTAGCCAAATTGATTTCAAAAGCTTGGTGCTCAAATACACCTATCAAGTATTAGGCGGCGATCAAATACAGTACTTCAACCCCTTTGTGCATGCACTTGCTTTAACTATCGGTGAAAAAATCGACGCCATCATGCCACGTCATGCACTCATTGATTTAACAGTCAACGAGCAGCATAAAGGCTTGTACTTGGCCATGGAACACCAATCTAGGCGTTCAGTAGCCCATTGGCTAGGGCATGACGATTTTCTGCAATACACCTACAAAAGCGATAACACGCCTGCCGCTACAAACCAGTTGCTGTCAGTAGTGGGTAAAGTACGTGCAGCCAAAGGCGAGCAAGCCTTGAATACTTTTTTGCAGTTCTATGACGCCGACAATGCCATCAACAGTATTTTATTGGCCGCTTATGTCGGTGACGATGATTATTGCCAAGGCTTTGAATTACTGACTTCGTCGAATGACATGCATGATTACACCAGTATAAATTCGGACGTTGACCATGCTTTCTTTGAAACAAAAGGCAACGAGTTAAGTATCAATGTTGAGAAGTATGGCTGGTATTTAATCGAACCTGAACCAAGCATGTGCCTGCGCCAGCAACTGAACAGCTGGGTATATTTGCAGTCAGCGAAGTTTCGCACTATGGTTAAAAACCGCATGGAAGCCCTATTGAATGGGGTACTGAGTGCCGAGCAAGCTCCGCAATTGCTGGCACCTTATTGGGCCATCAATG
>CALIFM010000110.1 GCA_938021685.1 uncultured Gammaproteobacteria bacterium
GAAAATTTAATTTGATCGTTACGTGAATATAAGCCAATCGTTACGCAAATCACGCTTCATTGTTACCTAAAAAGAAATATAATAAATACAATCAACCTTTTAAAAGTTGCTCTCAAGACCAATTTCTATTCAATGAAAAAATTAAATCAAGCCCTACTACATCCCCGCATACAAACTCACCCCCTTAACCCCCGCACCCGCAATCTTCAGCCGCCACACCCCATCGGCCGCCATGTCGGGAATGTCCCAAGTCCCGCGTTTATTCAGCCCCAACCCATTACGCCACCCACACATAATCCAACCTCGGCGAAGCCCTGCTTAAAGTTATCGTCGACACCCTGCTCGGCGCAGCCCTAATCCTGCTCATCACATTAATCATCACACCCCTTATTTACCAAGACTTAAAATTACCACTTAATTCAGCCTACCTAAATTTGATATAACTCTTAAGCGTAATGTGAGGCAACTTTTCGATACCAATGCATGCATCCATACAAATAATTAGAAATTTGAATTAAATAAATTTCAGTGATAGCATCCGTTAGCAAATTTTCTACGGCAGCCTAGTAAATAACACAATACTTAGGCATACCAAAAGATGGTTGCATAAATAAAATTCGTATCAATATTGCGCAGCTAATATAAATATAAATTATCATTTGAGGAGTTAGAGATGTTGAAACGACAAACGTGGCGCGCTGCGCTATTTTTAATTACTTTATTTGCGAGCGCATTGGGTACCTTCTACCCAGGGGCTGTAGCCGCAATGCAGTGCGACGAAGCGGCAGTTGATGGCATCTATCGGAATTACACTGGAAACTATGTTGACATTAATCTAATAGGCTCTCCTAATTTGGCTGGTGCAGAGCTTGTTTTCGAATTTGGCCCTACCATCGATGAGGTTCTGGCTATTACATCTAGTAGCAATGGCCAATTCATACCTGTCACTCTAAGTAGCGGGCAATCACCAGATATCGTGTTTTCCCAAACTCTAGTTGGTGCCACACATATTCGGGTAAAGATTGTAGGCACGGCACCTAGCAATGGCACAATCTCAGTCAAGGCCTGCCTAGCATCAGGTACAAATATAGGCGAACCAACAAATGAAAATGAAAACGAAGAAGGCCCAACTAGTCCATCTGGTGATCCAGCTAATCAATGTTCCTCTTCAAATATCCGTAGTCTTATCCTGACTGGGAACCCGATAAATTGGCCTCTTCAAGCACCGCTTAATGTACCAGCAGGCTCAAATATTCGACTCAGTTTCCACTCAGCAACAGACTTGGAAGGCTTTACGCTAGCATGGGAAAGCCCCATTGATCTCAATGGGGCTGCCGTAAGGGTCTACAACGGTGGCTGGCAGTTCCCCACACTGGTTGGCTCAAACGGCAGGTACCAACTAAGCCAAAGCTATTCTAATGCAACAATCATTGATTTTGACATCAGCACATCAGCAAATGGTGTACTGTTAGGCGCAGAAATTTGTCCCGAAGTAATCAATGTCAATACTTTAATGCCCGTCAATCAAGTCGGTCCTGTCAACCCTACCGACTTCACAAGCGGTCATTGTAATAGGGCGTTTATCAACGGGACAGTGCTCGAAAATACCCAACAAGGCCCTCAAAGGCTTGATAAACCTGCAACCTATTGGAATAATTTCGGGTTTGACTTAACCGCAAGTCCATCAGCTACGATCTCTGGCATTGAAATTGATTGGATTGTAGGGAGATCATTTAATCCTGGCTCAATTGACGTGCTTGTCCAACCACCCGGAGGTCAAGCTACTTTCTTAAACCCAAAACCAACCTTTACAGAGGTGCCAGTATCGAGTTCTCCTGTTAGTAATGTAGTAAGAATTGTTTTCGATACACCGATCCAAAATGTTAGGTATGTTGTAGCCTCTCCAGGCATAGCCAATCCAAATGACTCCAAGTCCATGAATTCGGCTAAAATTTGTGAAGACTGGAACAGCCCAAAACCTACGGCTGCGGTGCTTCTTGGCGACAGTTTTGCCAGTGGTGAAGGTGATATGGCATCTGAATTTGACTATCCGGGCCCCGGCGATTATGAACCTGTGCTTGGCTGGAACACCAGAAATGATCCCATGGTTTTTTTCAATATGCAGAATGAAGATTTCCCATGTATAGTGTCATATAGTTCTAACACTGGTTCATTTAATGAAGTTTTCCCCTGCTTCGATTTGCATGTCTTTGGTACTAGCGGACCAACCCTGCAAAAACCACCCAATGCCTTAGCAGCAAACCCTGAAAATGCCTATTTTTGCCATCGGTCCCATAATGTACAGTTATATCAGGCTAATTTACCTGTGGATGATCGGTTCAATCTAGCCTGCTCGGGCGCTTGGCCAAGGGATTTTCTGATCTCACAACCGTATTACTGGCGCCCTAATGCAAGTGGAGTACTGCCGCAAATCGAGCAGTTGCGACGCGTTGCCGACACGCACGAAATAAAACTGGTGCAGATTATGATTGGTGGAAATAACACTGAATTTACTTTCGGTGGCTTACTAAGTACTTGTATCGCTAATTTCCTGTCTGATGCTTTTTTTAGCGACCCACAGTTTACTTTACAGTGGGTTTTTCAAGGCGAGGTATTAGATATCTCTCAAAAACCGTGTGACCCAGAGTCCCTAGGCATTGAAGAGACCTCGGTTCAAACCGCATCAGCTAATTTGTCCGCCGCCATAGCGGAAGTAATTACTACTATGCAAGCACTATATGGCCCCGACCATGAGTATACGCTTGTTATGCAGAACTACCCTAGCCCTGTTGGTCCAACGATAGACCCATACTGGGTTGAAACAGACCATAATTTTGGGAATGATGAATCAGATAGTACGTTTCGTAAACTAGCCGACCACCGATACATTGGCGGTTGTCCGATCCACGAAGACGCACTAGACGTAGCCACTGAGTTGGCTGCTGGCTTAAATCACGCAATTGAACGCGTTTATGAGGGCTTGGCAGAAGCATTTAAAGATTTAGCTGTCGATATTAGATTCTCCGACCTATCCGGCGCCTTTGATGGCAAGCGGCTTTGTGAGGATATTGATAAAAGCAACGATTGGTTTACGCCTCTACGGGTGATGGCAAACGGAAATATTACCAGTCAAAAATATCCTCAGACCATCTTTCACTGGAATAAATTAGACTTACAGCAAGCAGCTGACAACTGTGCAAGTCATAGCCAAACATGCCAAGAGTCGATGCATCCTAATGCAAAAGGCCACAAAAAAATGGCACAATGCCTGAATCAGACCTTGGCTTTATCTAGTTCTGCCTCTATTGAGGGCAAAAAGAATCGTTGCGCTCCAGGCGACCCGCCGGATTAAGCCACTAGAAGAGCCAATAATCTGTTGTACTTGCGCCCCGAGACTGTTTTTAATCTCGGGGCGTTTTTATTTTAAGAGACCAAGCACCACTGTTTTCGTTTTGGCACACTGCTCAATCACCAAAATTATTGTATGACTAGCTTCTTCTTCAGCTTCCTGGCACGCTGCTTATCAACGCTCGAGAAACATGCCCAAGCTCCATTCTATAAAAAAATGTAAATGTCTATTGCAAAACCGAGTATCAGTATCACTAGCGTGCTCCTAATAAGGTTTAGTGGTTAAAGATTTGTAAGCACAAGATGTCACTCCCCCTACATCCCCGCATACAAACTCACCCCAGCCTGCGCACGCGCAATCTTCAGCCGCCACACCCCATCGGCCACCGTATCAGGAATGTCCCAAGTCCCGCGCTCAGCCAGCCCAGCCTCGCTACCGCAATGCAGCCGCTGAATACTCAGCATCTGGCGCTTAAATTCGGCCAGCCAAGGGCAGCTTACGACAAGTACAACTCTCGTCCAAATTACTTAATGCGGCCACATTTGAGAAATGAACGCTAGCTAACTAACAACAAGCAATCGAAGAAGGGCACTTTTTAAAAGCCCTTTTCTCTGCATCACTCCAGTCTACCAGCCTATGTCATAGAAAAATTCGTAATAGTAGGTATAAGCGTCACCAAAGTTTGTGGTACTGCGTATATCATAAGGCGCCCTTATATCATTAGGGGCCAATATGACAGAATCAATTGGATGAGTTAATTCGCCGATATTTTGCAATTTGCTGAAAGCATGAACATCATTTTTTGCGTTGTAGTGAGTTCCATGGCAATTATCTCCATTAAAATAATTAGTACAATGTACAAAATTCATATAAGGACCATGCGATCTATTGGCAATCCATACGTTATTTTTATCCGCTGTGTAATAATAGGAACAGAGACCTGTATCAGAATTGCAGTCAGCAAAAGTGTCTGTGTTCGATTGCCAATGATGCTCTCCATGATAGTATCGTCCCATTAAAACAGTCCAAGCATCTGGATCATGTTGGGCCGTTTGGAAAGGCTGCTCTGTCAGAAGAACGAAAGCAATAAATTCTGAATCGCCAACACGACTAGCAGAAGCTGATATAGCTTTCGGAAAATGTCGTTTGAAAGGTAAACCAATGCGGTACTCCAAACAAGTATTACCCTTATTATACTTACAAGCAGTTTCATAAACTTCACTATCGAAAAGATTTGAGATCAAGTCAAAATTAATCCGATAAGGAATCGTATATTCAGGACCTAGTTGAGGTGAACCATAAAAAACTTCTGAATTATATTGATCGTCACGCATCCATAAGTTAGGGAAAAACTTATGAGCTAGCAACGCCTCAAGTCGATCGGGTATGCCATCATAATCAGCATCGGTTACGATAAGAGGCCATCCACAAGCATTATTATCGCAAGTCTCATGATGTACACTAGGAGGTGTGGGGTTATCTGGCCCGGGCCCACCTGGTGTTTCTTGACAATCTATACCACAGTTAAGAAAGTCCTCACCTGTGGTACACATTCCATCACCACAATAGTTTCCTGATGAAGAG
>CALIFM010000111.1 GCA_938021685.1 uncultured Gammaproteobacteria bacterium
AGTAACTAGGGCTACCGTTTCCTCTTTAAATTGCTTCGTATATGTTTTGTTCTTGCGTTTTATTGATGTCATCTGAACCTCGATAAGGGATTAAATTATCTCTCATCAATCTGGTCAATGTCACCAACCTAGAACAGTTGAGCCCAGTCATTTGCTCAGCGAAAATTACCAAGCTACTGAATGATTATTTAGGACAGCCCTAAGCCGTCTCCAATCCATAACTTGGTACTATTACCCAACCTTAGGCGCGCTTGCTTCGAGACAGCTTGACTCTACAAGCATTTGAGCAGGTTCTCTTTGGAAATCCGCGGCGGATTCGATCAATATACTCCTTGCCGCATTGTACGCACTTAATGAACACTCGTCGTCGCAATACTTCAAGCGCAAACTGCGCCCACAGGCAGCCTAATAAGTTTCTGGGTGCAGTGCTTAGGGTGGGATGATCATAAGGAAATTCTCCAATAAGACTTACCACACAATGCTGCTGCAGCTTTTCTTCGACTATTGACTGCACTCGGTACCTAGCTAAAGTTTGCAGATCTGATTTATCAAATTTCTTGATCAATTCAGGGTTTTGTCTCCCTGTTAAAAACAGCGTCAGACGCTCGCTGCGACCTTCTACCTGCCAGTAATGAAAGGCACCTTCGTCCATAACACGGCCTTCTTCAATATTACGCCACCACAATACTTGATCCAATGGGTAATCTGGGTCTGGATTATTAAGCAAATCCCAGAGTTGAATGGCCACACATAAGCTATTCGCTTCTTTTCTCCAGTCTGTGAAAAACTCTGCTTCAACTATTTTCTTAGATTTGTCATTTTCTAACTCACAAGGCTTCCTTATCCCTAACTCACCAAACTCATTGATAAACACTAGCATTTCATCAATTGTGTGTAAGCTGGCAAACCTTCTGTATAAACCAAAGTTTTGTTCTGTGGGATCAAAAGCCTCGTCAGCCAGTAACTCTGCTTTCTTATCAAGTGCAATTTCATCCTCAGTAACTTTGTAGTAATCCTCAGTCGTAACAAAAGCCTCGGTATATCCAGCAAGTTTAATATCACTGCCCTCAGGCTTCGCCTTCATTACCTCGAAAGGACTATCAACAGGCTTGAGGATGGGATAAGCAAGCATTTGGATGTGCCTGTTTTCTCTATGCTTATGGTTAGGTAAATTTCTCATAACTAGATAATACAACGATAAAAGCAATGTAACAAGTTTTTAATAGGTTGTATCAATGAAACAACCATGCTATGCTCTGCCTTGATTCAACTTATGTATATGTTGTAACTTTATTTTTAATCTACTTAATCAGATGAACACCCATAGAACAGAAGCACCGGAAACGTCCAGTAATATCAGTAACACCGATCCAATCAATTTGATCGATACACTACAGATTACATACATAAGGCCTACAAAGCTCAAGGCGCACCCTGATAACCCACGTAAACATAGCCCTAAGCAAGTAAAACAGATCGCTCACAGCATTAGGACCTTTGGGTTTAAATTTCCGGTGTTGGTTGATAAAGAAAAACAAATTATTGCAGGCCACGGACGCATGATGGCCTGCAAGCAGCTGGGCATCGAACAGGTGCCTACGATCCAAGTGGACGACTTATCAAAAGAACAGGCCCGCGCCCTGATGATTGCTGACAACAAGTTGACTGAGAACAGCCAATGGGACCATGAGCTGCTAGCTCAGAACTTTGAAATCTTGATGGATACCAATCTTGACATGGATTTTGATATTGAGGTGATGGGCTTTGATTATGGGGAAATGGAGCAGTTAGTGATGACTATCGAAGAGAGTGATAGTGCACAATTGGATGCTGATGAACTACGTGATGCACAGATATTGTATCAAGCTGTTTCCAAGTTGGGTGATATTTGGCTATGTGTCAAACACCGCTTGCTATGCGGGAATGCCTTGAGTTTTGGTGCTTATGAAGTGTTGCTTGAAGGTAGGCAAGCAGCGTTAGTATTTGCCGACCCACCCTATAACTTACCCGCTAGTGATATTGGCCATGTTGCTCGTCAGTTACACGGTGACTTTAAACAAGCGGCAGGTGAGATGAGTTCGGAGCAGTTTACGGGGTTTCTCGGTGATCTTTTTAAGCAATTAGTTGAAGTAACCACGGAGGGTTCGATTCATTATATCTGCATGGACTGCCGGCATATCGGTGAGATGATGACTGCGGGGCAGGCGCATTACAGTGAGCTGAAGAATCTCTGCGTATTGGCCAAAGACCGCGCGGGGATGGGCTCGTTTTATCGCTCGCAGCATGAGTTAGTGTTTGTGTTTAAGCACGGCGATGCCAAGCACCAGAATAACTTTGCACTGGGTGAGCATGGGCGCTACCGCACTAATGTTTGGAATTATCCCAGCATCCGCATGGCTCAAAATACTGACGAGACCATTGAGGGATCTGCGCTGGCACTGCATCCGACCATGAAGCCGATTGCGCTGGTCAGCGACGCCCTACTGGATTGCTCAAGGCGCGGTGACCTTGTACTTGACCCCTTCTTGGGCTCAGGTACTACATTACTGGCGGCGGAACAAACGGGACGTATTGCAGCAGGGATTGAGCTTGAGCCTCGGTATCTTGATGTGGCCATTCGGCGCTGGCAAACCCTAACTAGCAAGCCTGCCATTAACGCTCAAACTGGAATAATGTTTGATGATATACCGCCATATCAAGCGCTTTCTTGTGTAAATCATAGTAAAGCAAAGTAGCAACGATGACAGATGAAACAGATAAGCTGGATGGATCCGAAGATGAGTCTAGTTCTAACGACTCCACTGATAAGCAGCCTAAATATAAAACTGGTTTTAAGAAGCCGCCTAAGCATACTCAATTCAAGCCTGGGCAATCGGGCAATCCTAATGGGCGGCCTAAGCGCTCTAAAAACATGAATACTCTTTTAAGCAATGAGCTGGATGAAAAAATAGTCATCAACGAAAAGGGCAAGCGCATAACGATCACTAAACGTGAAACCATCATAAAGCGCCTTGTAAATGAAGCCGCCAACGGCAACCAGCAAGCGATGCGCACCTTATTAAGCATGAATGGTAATGATAACGATACTCAAGAAACACCCATTGCAAGGCAGAGCGATGAAGAGATATTTAGCAATCTAGTTAAACGTTATAACAGTAGTTCTGATGAGGAGGAGTAAATGACCCATTCATTGACTAATGCACAACTGTGCGCGATGCTCAAATACGATCTCTCTAGCTTTGTACAGTGGGCCTTTCGTCAGCTTTACCCCAATGTAAGCTATCATCATAACTGGCATATCGATGTGATGGCCGATAAGCTGATGCAGTGTTATCACGGTAAGATTAAACGCCTGATCATCAACGTGCCGCCACGCTCCCTCAAATCCAACACAGCAAGCGTGACTTTCCCTGCATGGGTATTAGCAAATGATCCTAGTAAACGGATTTTATGTGCAAGTTACGGCGATGAATTGGTTAAAGACTTTAGCAGCGAGACACGTAAACTGATGAATTCATCGGCTTATCAGACCTTGTTTCCACAATCTATTTTATCATCACAGCAACAAAACTTAAGCAAGATTAGCACAGTAGCTGGTGGTTATCGTCTAGGTGTATCGGCTGGCGGCCCGCTCACGGGACGCGGCGGCGATATCATTGTAATTGACGATCCAACTAAAGCCAGTGATGCCCATACTAAAGAGCTTGATAATATCAACAGATGGTTTGATGAGAACGTCTACCAACGCCTGAATAATAAGAATGACGGCGTGATTATTGTCG
>CALIFM010000112.1 GCA_938021685.1 uncultured Gammaproteobacteria bacterium
GGCTGCTTATCTGGCAAAGTACAAGTTTCTTATGGTAAAGGTATGGCGGGCATCTTGGCTAACAAGCTAGCTAAGAAGTTGATGATTCCTTCGGCGGGCGAACATCAACTTATGGTAAGTATCAGCCACCATGATGGCGACTTACACTGGGACAGAAACTTTAACCAGCAAACCACAGTGCGGTCAGTTTTCACCCCGGTGGGCAGCAAGCAAGAGGGCTATTGGATTGAGCAAACGGGTAAGCTACGCGTGCATTTAACGGTATTAGTCAAACAAGGAGGGTGGTACTGGCAATGTAATAAGCTTTCTTTTTTTGGTGTTACATTGCCAATGTTCTTGTTTCCTAAAACTGAGGCTTATAAGTTCATAGAAGATGATTTATATCGATTTCATGTTGGGTTTTGCTTGCCATTATTTGGGACGTTTTTGCAGTATGGTGGCTTACTAAAGGCGCGGCTTAATGATTGATGTTAGATTGAGAAGGGCACAAAAGCGCAATTGAGTGCGGCTTCGTTGCTAGAACGGATGAATAGAATTAATGTCATCGGCACCAGCGGCAGCGGTAAAACGACGTTTAGTAAGCAGTTGGCCGCTAGTCTAGGCTATACGTATATTGAAATGGATGCCCTATTTTGGCAGCAAAACTGGGTTCACAAGGAAAGAGCCGTTTTTCAAGCGGACCTAGAAAAGCAGCTGAGCGAAAACGCGTGCTGGGTACTGGACGGCGATTATTTGTCTAGTGAGCATTTGAAGTGGCAGTATGCTGACACCGTTATTTGGCTGGACTACCCCTTAATTAGAACGATGTGGAGATTGATGAAGCGATCAAGAAGCATTAGCAAGGAAGTGCTGTGGGGACAGACTGGAACTGAAGAGTCATTTAGACGAACTTTTTTTTCAAAAGACTCAGTTATTTTGTGGGGCTTGCGTAAGTATAAATCGAATAAAAAGCACTATCAGGCTTTGATGATCGATAAGCGGTATACGCATATAGAGTTTATTCACCTACCATCTCCCCATGTCAGCAATGCTTTTTTAGCGGGCCTTAAAACACCTCACTGAAAGGTAAAATTTGCACTTGGTCACCGGCTTTAGCGCCTTCTGACTCAAGATCTAATACGATAAAGCAATTGGCACTGCTCATGGAGCTCAATACGCCCGAGCCTTGGTAATTATGAGCATCAACGGTTAAGTTGCCGTGCTCGTCGTTGTAATAATTGGCGCGTTGGTACTCACTACGGCCTACGCGTTTACGTAAATCGTGTTGAGTGGTGGCTTGCAGCAGGATAGGAGGCGTTGCCGTTTCGCCGCTTAAGCGGGCCAAGGCAGGGCGTACGCACAAGGCGAAAGTCACCATGACTGAAACGGGATTGCCCGGCAAACCAAAAAAATGGCTGTGTGCAAGCTTGCCAAAGGCCAGTGGGCGACCGGGTTTGATCGCTAGTTTCCAGAAGTCGACTTCGCCCAGCTCGTGCAGGATGTCATATACATAATCGGCCTCGCCGACTGAAGCCCCTGCCGAGGTGATCACTAAATCGGCAGCCTTGTCGCCTTTAACAATAGCTGCGCGGATCGCTTCGTATTCATCGCCCACCACGCCCATGTCCACTAATTTTGCACCTGCATTGCGCAGCAGACTATGCAAGGTATAGCGGTTGGAGTCATAGAGCTCACCCAGTACCAGCGGCTCGCCCACTTGGCGCAATTCATCGCCATTGGAAAAAAAAGCCACACGCGGTTTTTTAAACACGTATACGCTTTCAATGCCCAGTGACGCCAGTAAACCAATATCCGCCACTACAAGGCGGCTGCCTTTATATAAAGTTACTTCGCCTTGCTTAATATCTTCACCAGCAGCGCGTACGTTCTGACCTGCTTTGGCCGATTTGGTGAGAGTTAATTTTTCACCATTTAACTCAGCATACTCTTGCATCGCCACGGTGTCTGCACCTTGTGGCATGACAGCGCCCGTCATAATGCGCACGGCTTCGCCTGCTTTAAGTGCGTTTAAGTAAGGCTTGCCGGCAAAAGCGCTGCCGACTACGGTAAATTGGCCCAAGCCATCGGCCCCAAGTCGTGCGCCGTCAAAGGCGAAGCCATCCATAGCGGAATTAGTGTGGTTCGGTACGTTATCGGGGGCGGTAATATCTTGCGCCAGTACGCGCCCGAGTGCTTTACGAATGGGCTTAACGGTAGTAGCCGTGATGGGTTTAATTGTGATTAAGATGCGCGCAACCGCCTGCTCTAGCGGTAAACTGGCAGGGTCAAATACGTCACAACCTGGTCCAGTGGGCTTGTTACTCTTGTTCGCTTTGCTCATGGTTGTTAGCCATTATCACTGTGAGTAGGTCGTTGCCAATCACCGCTGCGGCCGCCGGATTTTTCTAGCAAGTGCACGGCATTGATTTGCATGCCACGATCGACGGCTTTGCACATGTCATAAATGGTCAGTAAGCCTGCGTTGACTGCCACTAATGCTTCCATCTCGATGCCGGTGCGCTCATTGGTTTGCGCGGTGACGGTGCAGTCTACGCGGTTGTCGGCTTCATTAATGTTAAATTCCACACTCACTTTGGTCAGCATAATGGGGTGACACAATGGGATGGTGTCGGCAGTTTTTTTGGCAGCCATAATGGCTGCCACACGAGCAATGGTCAGCACGTCACCCTTTTTGTGGTCGCCCGCTTTAATTTTAGCTAAGGTGCTGGGCTGCATATTGATTTGTCCGCGTGCAACGGCTGTGCGTTTAGTTACGGCTTTATCGCCGATGTCTACCATGTGTACGTCGCCTTTGGCGTTAAAATGTGTAAGTTTGTCGTGGGCTTTGGGCATTGCTTTATTGTTGCTAAGCTGATTTTTTTGAGGCGGCATGTGCTTGGTCTTATTCTATTCGCTATTGACCTTAAAAATCATTTAATTTATGGTCGCTTAAAATAAGCACTATTGCAATTTGCCTAATAAACGCCCTAAGCCATAAACTGTACGCTATGAACACTGAACCTGCCCGTGCTATTACAGCTGAAGAAATTGAGACTTATCACAAAGACGGTGTGGTGTTGTTGCCGAAGATGTTCGACCAAGCTTGGGTTGAATTGTTGGACGAAGGGTTGAAAGCTAACTGCGCTATGCCCAGCAGCCGGTCTCGCGTGTGGGACCGTGATGAGAAAGGCCGTACTATGTTTTATGATGCCCAAGCTTGGCAGGGTATTGAGCAATATCGTCAATTTATTTTTGAATCGCCAGCAGCGCAAATTGCTGGTGAATTGATGCGATCAAGAGCGATTAATTTTTTCTTTGATGCAGTGTTTGTGCGCTCGCCCGGCAGTCAATTTGCTACGCCGTGGCATCAGGATGAACCTTATTGGTCGGTGGAAGGCTATGACACCTGCACGGTGTGGATGCCGCTCACCCCTGTGAAAAAGGAAAATGCTTTGGCTTATGTGCCCGGCTCGCACCGACTTGAAACAATGTATGAGCAATATAATTTTGGAGAGCTCAATCCAGATAAGTTGGAGGATGTTGATCAGGTTGATTTTTCAAAAATTGCTGAGCAGGCGTTCCCTAATATAGACGAAAACCCTGAACAGTTTGGAGTGATTAGTTGGGATATGCAGCCAGGCGATTGTGTGGCATTTAACAGTCGCACCATGCATGGGGGCTCAGGGCAGTTGGCTGAAGATCGGGACTTGCGTGTGTTTACCACCAAGTGGTTGGGTGACGATGTACACATTAATTTTCGCGCGCAGGGTATGGACCCAGACCACAGCGCGGTGATGACCGAGGTGGGGTTAAAGCACGGTGATCGTCCGGGTACGGATTTATATCCACGGGTGTGGGAGCGTGCCTAGGCGCTAGCTTAGATCGGCTTGCTGTTAATGGCCAGCAGTATTTGAAAACAAGTAAATAACGGCAACACCAATGACGATTAAAGCCATGCCAAGTACCGCGGCTAAGTCAGGAATTTGTTTGAACACGAAGGCAGCAAGCAGGGTGACGAACACAATGCCTAAGCCTGACCAAATAGCATAGGCAACGCCCACGGAAAGCGTTCTGAAGGCCAGTGATAGCAAATAAAATGAGATGGCGTAGAACACGACTACGCCGACGCTGGGCCAAAGCTGAGTGAATTGTGTAGAGGCTTTGAGTAGATTGGTGCCGATGACTTCGGCGATAATGGCGAAGCTAAGGTAAACGTATCCCATAGTATATGGTTGAGTTTTGAAAAATAGTTTGTTTGTTAGTAGACTATTATAAATAGTTGAGTACTACACCTATAAAAACAAATGCACCTAACCAGTTATTACTTAAAAAGGCACGAAAAGTGCGGTTGGGGTCATAGTCTTTGCAGAGCCATAGCTGGTAGCCTAATTGCAATAAAGCGCAGCACAAACTAAGGCAAAAATAGCCATTGAAACCAAGTTTTGTGCCGATGATAGCTAATATCAGTAAGCTGGAAATGGTCAATGCAGCGATGATCTTAAGGTCGTATTCACCGAATAAAATGGCGGTGGATTTAATGCCAACTCTTAGATCATCTTCACGATCAACGATGGCATAGATGGTGTCGTAGGCCACCACCCATAATAGATTAGCCAGCAGCAAGCTCCAGCCAAGCAAGCCTACTTGGCCTGTTTGCTCGATAAAGGCCATCGGGATACCGCAGGAAAAGGCAATACCTAATGCGAGTTGTGG
>CALIFM010000113.1 GCA_938021685.1 uncultured Gammaproteobacteria bacterium
TTAAATTTTTACTGACATATTCACTAATTTAATACAATACTGAGGCATTAATGGCTACTGATTCTAAACTTATTTATCCACAAAAAAACGGGCTTCTATTATCAGGTTTAATTGCAACCACATTAGTACTTGCTTTGATGACTAACCCCATTCAAGCAAAAACTAATCCTGTGTCCAGCAAAGTACGTGAAGTCAATGTAAATGATGGCTTTTCAAGCTTGGTGAAAGCTGTCAAACCTGCGGTAGTCAATATTTCAACAACTAACCGACCTAAGGCTGCAGCTACACCACGGTATAACAACCGTCAGAGCGATGAAATGGAAGAATTCATGCGACGTTTTTTTGGTGAGCAATTTGGACAACGAGCGCCCTCTCCACAGACACGTGAAACCCATTCACTGGGTTCGGGATTTATCGTTTCAGAAGACGGCTTTGTGGTCACTAACCACCATGTTATTGATGGCGCCGACGAAATTGAAGTGGTGTTTCAAGACGGGAAGCGCTTCCCTGCTTCACTAAAAGGTTCGGATCAAAAAACAGACATTGCAGTACTTAAAATTGAATCTGACTCACCACTGCCTTATACTGATTTTGGTGATTCAGACAAAGCCCTAACAGGCGACTGGGTTATGGCTATTGGTAACCCATTTGGCCTAGGCGGCACGGTTACTGCAGGCATCATCTCTGCTCGCGGGCGTGATATTCGTTCAGGCCCTTATGATGACTTCATTCAGATCGACGCGCCGATCAACCGTGGTAACTCAGGCGGCCCTTTGTTTAACACCAAGGGTGAAGTAATTGGTGTGAACTCTGCCATTTATTCCCCTTCTGGTGGCAGTGTGGGCATTGGTTTTTCTATTCCATCAAACTTAGTCAAAAACATTGTTGGTCAATTAAGTGATACCGGCAAAGTTGAACGCGGCTGGTTAGGTGTACATATCCAAACTGTAAGCGAAGAAATTGCTAACAGTTTAGGTTTAGATGGTGCCTACGGCGCTTTGGTGTCAAGCGTATTGCAAAACAGTCCGGCAGAGAAAAGCGGCATATTACCCGGCGACGTTATCACACATTATGGCGGTGAGAAGTTAGATGAAATGCGTGATCTACCTCGCTTAGTTGCTAATTCAACGGCAGGGGACCGTGTTGATCTGACAATCTGGCGCAATGAAAAAAGTAAGAAAGTTGCTGTAAGCATTGGTGATAGCGACACGCAGCCCGGTGAGAACGCAGGCTCTAATCAGCAAATTGAAGATAAGCTAGGATTAGTTTATAGCGAACTCACAGCAGAACTTCGTAAGCAATACAGTGTCAACAATGATACCCAAGGTGTCATTATTACTGACATTGATCCTACTAGCGAAGCGGCAACCCGCGGTGTTCAGGTGGGCGATGTAATCAGAAAAGTTGGTCGAACTAAGGTTAATTCGCCCAATGATGTAAATAGCGCAATAGATCAAGCCATAAAGAATAAAAAATCTTCTATTCTTCTAATGCTAGAGCGCGAGCGACAAATATTATTTGTTGCTGTACCCATTGCGTAGATGCGCAATACTTAGCCCTTTTATTGAAGGTTAAAGGGCTATTTATCTGTTGTTTCCTCATTACAGCACAAGGACGTGCATTTTTTTCTACTTCGCCAGATTCAGATTGTTGTAGGCAACTTGCTGATTTAAGCTAAGCACCATGAACATATCCAATACTGAATATCAAATTGCAGAACAGCTGATCAAACAAATTGAACAGCAACCTGCACAAACTGAAACCACTAATCTTGACCTTGCAACGCTGGGTAAGCCTTACAACCTTAGTGTGAACCAAGTGCAACGTTTGTTTTCAAAATGGGCAGGTATCTCACCTAAGCGATTCCAGCAGTTTTTGACTGCAAAATCTTTACAAAGCAGATTGCAAAACGCACAGTCATTATTAGATGTTAGTCTTGACAGTGGTTTATCTAGCGTCAGTCAGGTGCATTCTCATTTTGTTCATTTTCATGCTATGAGCCCTAATGAATACCGTAATGATGGTTTAAATTTAAACATTAATCATGGGTTTTATGATTGCCCTTTTGGTCTTGCACATATCGCCACCACAGAAAAAGGTATTTGTTGGCTAGCATTTATAGATAACACTTCAAAAGACAGCTCTATCGAAGATTTGCTTAACCAATGGCCTTCAGCGCAATTCAAGCAGGACCATACTATGCACCGGGCATTAGTGGCCTCGTTATTTTCTTTAAGTGAAAACAAGCCTTTGTTTTTACATATTAAAGGAACAAACTTTCAATTAAAAGTATGGGAAGCGCTGCTTAATGTACCCCTTGGTCAGTGCGCTAGCTATCAAACTATTGCCAGCTCTATCGACAAACCCAAAGCATCGCGCGCAGTAGGCTCTGCTATCGGCAAAAACCCCATTGCTTGGTTAATTCCCTGCCATCGAGTAATACGCGCTACCGGAGTCATTGGCCACTACCGCTGGGGTGAGCAGCGTAAGAAAGCCCTCTTAGGGTGGGAAGCCGGCAAAGTGGCTTAAAACACCGAAAATATAAGTGGCACTAACAAATCTACC
>CALIFM010000114.1 GCA_938021685.1 uncultured Gammaproteobacteria bacterium
CTTTAAAGTGATAAGTTTGGTCATAAGATTGGCCGCATGAATGTTTCTAACGATTAAACCGTACTGCCTTCCTATTAATTTGAGCTAGTCAGATCTGTTTGCTTAGACCTGCTGAGATTAATGCGCCGTATATAGTAGTTGTATATAGTAAGTGGCTTGGTTAATTATTCTTCTAATTCGTATTACGGCAAATAGTGCCGATATTGAGTAGATGATGTTATGTCGGTGCTGTGTGCTGGATTTAATCAATTGCTCAACAAAAAAATAATAACTTTGAGTTTGAGGATGTCATGAAAAAAATATTTATCACTGTGCCGTCAATTTTAGTGATGGTTTTAGGGTTAAGTGCTTGTGAGGATTTGTTTAAGTCAAAATCTAGCGCAGGGCAAGAGTTTATTAAGTTTACACCAGAGGTGGAAGTACCACCGCCACCTAAGCCTGAGCCAAAAGAAGAAGATCCGAAAGATACGCCAAGCAGCGATTCGAGTGATGATACGCCGCCTCTTGTGAGTACACGCAAATTGGCTGGTAATGGTATTCTTTGGAAGCCAGTCTCAGAAAAAAATGGCAACTTGGTGGTGTTAACAGCAACAAGCTATGGTACGCCAAAAGTTTCGATTCTAAACAGTAAAGGTAACCGAGTGGAGACTGGGGATTATCAGGGGCATACGAATGGTAATCGAGCAACTTATCGCTTTTCTAAAACAGGCGGTGCTTATTCAAAGCCATCTTATTTGCAAGTCAGTAGCACTATCTTTTTGGTTGATGACCCTAGACAGCGTCACGAATAGTGGCAATCAAATATCGATGATTTATTTAAAGGCCTAATGACTTAGGCCTTTTTTTATAGCTGAATGCTGTTGACTTGTTTATTTCAAGCAAGTTCCTGGGCTTGCTTCTTCATCTTTTCAACGATGGCATACACACCGACGTGGCGGTACGGGCTAAGATGTTCAAATAGCTGCAATTTCTTGAATAGTTTGTCAATGTCAGTGCCTTGTACCTGTTCAGCTGTTTTGTTGGAAAACAGCGCGCTTAGCAAGGCCACGACACCCTTGATGATGGCGGTGTTGCAGTCGCCACTGAATATCAATTTACCGGTGTCATTTGCGTGCGGTTTCACCCATACATCGCTTGTGCATGCATGCACTTTAGTTTCATCGGTTTTGTCAGTGCTAGCCATTGGCGGTAGCTGCTCGCCTAGCTCGTCTAAGTATTGATATCGTAGTTCCCAATCATCAAGCAAATCAAAAGTTTCTATGATGTGATCTAAATTCATTTCGCTTTTCATGCGATGAGTTGTTTATATGGATATGAAACTAAGCTGGGGGCACCAGAGCAGTGCTTCAAGGTTTGTTAGTGCGTGAATCGGCAAAATGGTGGCTGCCGATAAGGAGGGGGGTGAATTAATGTGAGTAGGCTACTTCGACGAAGGTCGTCTTTTGGAGAAAAGCCGAAGAGGGCTATTGGGTAGAGCCTTTCTCTTTATGGGCAGAATCGCGTACTTGGGCGGCAATTTCGTCAAATTTTTCTTTATAACCGTGCAAAGCTTCCCCTTCTTCTGGTGCGTAATATTGTTGCGGGTCGAGGCCTTCTTTTTGCTCGAATTCAATAAATTGCTTTTGCATAGCAATAAGTTGCGTAATCATCTCTTGCTTGTTGGTTTTTTTTGAATCGGTCATTATGAAATAATTGTATTGATAGTGAGGTGTATTTTACCGGTTGGTAGGGAACAGGCTATAACCCATATTTGATACATGGCGGCTATTGATGTGAATGGAGCTTATTCAGCTGGCCGTTTTATGAAGTGCGTTTACGGCAGCAATGCCTTTATGCGGCAACACAATGCCAAAGCCGCGGCAGCGCTTCTCGCCTAAGCCTTGTTGCTGTAAGCGAATAGATTGCTCAGCATTTAAGTCGGCAATCATCACGCTACGGCAGTTGATTGGGCCATCGGGGCTGGCAAATTGTTGTTCTATCCCGCTCAACATTTTGGTCACTTGGATGCCCGACTTGTTTAGCTGCTCAGCAATATGGTTTAAAAATTCTTGTTCATTTTTATAGTTAACGTCGCCTATGTTGGTGCTAACGTATCTTGAAAAAACGACTTCTTGAGCCAATAAATTTTTAACTGTGAAGCTTTGTAGTTGTAAAGAATGCCCATCGACAGCAAATTTTTGACCTACTAATTGTTGCGCTTTGGGCAGATAAGCCTGCTCAAGGCGTAAATAAAATCGGGTGCGCTTGGGAAGCTGCAGCTGTGCTTGGTGATCGTTAACAGATTGCCAGCCATTGCCGGATACGGCCGAGTGTATTAGGTGAATACCGTTCTTAGGTGATTCACTTATCCACGGCGCTGCACCGAGTAACGCTTCGCTTAAGGCCCAAGCGTGGTCTGCAGGCAGTCGCTTGCACTGCATTTTAAACACACAATCCACCACGGAATCATCGGCAGCAAATGAAGCGGGTTTGGGTTTTTCTTGCCAAAACATGACCTGTATTATGCGCTACTAATCAGCAATGCGTGTGCGTAGGGTATCGCGATCTACCCACCATTGGTCTTGCGCCATTACATCCAGCACATTGCGCAGGCGAACTAAAAATTTGGTGGGGTCGTCTAGCTCGAGACGTTTAACCCAGGCATCAAACTCGGTTTGGCCTTCAATATTTGAGTGACGGCGCGCGACTGCACCCATCATTTGCATGGCGAAAAAGCTCATATCTTCATGATCTTGATCATCGCTGCGCAAATCAACTATGTATTTAGCCGTGGCTGCAGCAACAGCTGCGCCATCGGCGTCGTCCGGCGTTTCTTCAATTAATAATTGCAATAAAGCCAGAGTGGCTTGCGGTTCGATCGGAAAAGTGACTGCAATCCAAATGCCATTAGCCAATGCGGCCATGCTATGGACATGGTCACACTCACTTAATAGTTGGCAGGCTTCGGCAGCCATTTGCCAGTACTCATCAGCGATAAATAAACCGAATAATGGGCGCACTAATTGCCAAGCTTCTTGGTTGCGTTCTAATTCGAGTAAGAGCTGCGCCTCGTCCAGGTGCCAACCAGCTCGTTTGATTGATCTGGGGGGCAGCTTGCTTTCGACAATACGCTCGCGTAGAGCATCTAAATGGGTTTCTAGCGATTGAGTCGAGAGGGCCGTGTCTTCGCCGCTTTCTGAGCCAAAGTCGAAACTAGGGTCGAGCTTATTAGTCAAAAGGTGAGGGTTGCTTTTAAAAACAACATGAAATTATAAAGGGACAGTTAGTTTGCATCTAATGCAGCAGTAAAAGTAGCTTCTAAGCGATCCTGCCAATTTTCAGGGGTGTCTGGGTAGGGCGGCTTTACGTCCATTCTGAAAAATAATTCACCGTTTGTTGCCGCTTTGCGCACTTCGCCTTGCAGGGCAGCAAAAGTTTCTAATTCGTGGTGCTGTAGCATGATTTCGCTTAACCAGAGCATGATGGGCAAGTTTGTAATAAGTAAAAGCGGTGATCTATCATTGCGCAGTTAGTGATCAAAGAAAGGTACAGCGGTGCGCTGAGTTGTATATTATAGCGCTCGAAAACCTCACATCCAGCGCGGTCTTACCATTATTTACTTAATTTCTCTGTTGCCAATATGCCGATGGGGATACACCCGTTCTAGGTATGGCTCCCATCAGTGGAATGGGTTCTGCTGGCTTGATAGCCGACAATAATGCGCAAATAAAATTAAAGGCTAGGGGTCATGACAGATAAGAATCATCCTACTCCCATGTTGGACGAGCTAGAAAACGGCCCGTGGCCGAGCTTCATCAGCGGCATTAAACGCCTGCGTGACGAGCACCCCGACGAGCGTATTCGCGGTGTTAACAACAGTTTGCTGGGACAGCTGGAACATTCCTATGAAACACGCAAAGGTTATTGGAAGGGCGGTACTCTAAGTGTGTATGGCTATGGCGGCGGTATTATTCCGCGGTTTTCAGAAGTAGGCGGTGAGTTTCCTGAATCTAAGCAGTTCCACACCTTGCGAGTGCAGCCACCTGCAGGGAACCACTACACCACGGATATGTTGCGCCAGCTGGCGGACAGTTGGGAAAAATATGGTTCAGGTCTAGTTACTTTCCATGGCCAGACGGGCAATATCATGTTTATCGGTTCAAATGACGAGAACGTGCAGCACTTTTTTGATGATATCAATGAATACGGTTTTGATTTGGGCGGGGCGGGCCCTTGTGTGCGCACCGCGATGTCGTGCGTAGGTGCAGCACGCTGTGAGATGTCCTGTGCTAATGAGCATAAGATCCATCGGTCTTTAGTAAATAACTTTACTGATGATGTGCATCGCCCTGCGCTGCCGTACAAATTCAAGTTTAAAATATCGGGTTGCCCGAACGATTGTCAGAACTCGATTGAACGTGCTGACATGGCAGTGATCGGGACATGGCGTGACCACAAGCAGGTGGACCAAGCCGAGTTTAAAAAGTATGTGGGCGAAAAAGGCCGCGAACACGTGATCGAAAATATTATAAGTCGTTGTCCTACCAAAAGCTTAGCTTTGGGCGAAGACGGTTCGCTCATTGCAGATGAGGGCAACTGCGTGCGTTCGATGCACTGCATGAACGTGGTGCCAAAAGCCATCCACCCTGGCAAAGAGCATGGAGTGACTATTCTCATTGGTGGCAAGCGTGCGCTCAAGATTGGTGACTTGATGGGCACGGTGGTGGTGCCGTTTATGAAGCTGGATAATGAAGAAGATTATGAGCGTATTGTTGAAATGGCGGAGGATATTATTGATTTTTGGGCTGAAAACGGCTTAGAGCACGAGCGTTGCGGTGAGATGGTGGAGCGCATTGGCTTGGTTAATTTCTTAGAAGGGGTGGGTATAAAAGTGGATCCAAATATGGTGAGTGAACCGCGGCAAAGCTCTTACGTGCGCATGGACGGTTGGGATGAGGAGGCCAAAGATTGGTATGCTCGTCAAACTGTTGCAGCGATTGATAAGGCATCAGATGCAGCTTAGCTGCCCAAATAATTAACATATGTACCAAAAGTAAGAGACTTAAGCATGGCAACACAGATGCGCGAAGCGATTGAATCAGGCTGCCCAGATGGCTTTCAATATATGCACCCATTGAGCGTGAAAAACTTTGGGCAATGGAAGTTTCACACTCATCCGCGCCCAGGCGTGTTGATGCACGAAGCGTATAGCGGTGATCAGTTATGGACAGTGCGCTGCGGTACGCAACGTATTTTAGATGTGTTTACCTTGCGTAAATTATGCGACATTGGCGACGATTATGCCGATGGCCATATTCATTTTACTATTCGCTCCAATGTTGAATATCTAATAGATGACGAGGCGAAGGTGGCGCCGCTGATTGACAAGCTAGAAGCCGAAGGCTTTGTGGTTGGGGGCACCCAAAACTCGGTGGCGATGATTGCACATACGCAAGGTTGGTTACACTGTGATATTCCAGGTACTGATGCGTCCGGTGTGGTGAAGTCGATGATGGACGAGTTGATTGATGAATTTCGCAATACCAATATGCCTAATCGCGTGCACATCACCACATCTTGCTGCCAGATTAACTGCGGTGGGCAGGGCGACATTGCCATCAATGTACAACACACGAAGCCGCCCAAGATCAATCACGACTTAGTAGCTAATGTGTGTGAACGCCCGTCAGTGGTGGCGCGCTGCCCTGTGGCCGCAATTCGCCCCGCCTTGGTGAATGGCAAGAACTCCTTAGAGGTGGACGAGAAAAAATGTATTTGTTGCGGCGCTTGCTATCCGCCTTGCCCGCCGATGCAAATCAATGATGCAGAGCATACCAAACTTGCCATTTGGGTTGGGGGTAATCACTCTAATGCGCGCGGCAAACCGACTTTTCATAAATTGGTGGCCTCGGGCATTCCTAATAACCCGCCGCGCTGGCCCGAGGCTACGGCGATGGTCAAACATATCTTAAAAGCTTACAAGGAAGGTGCGCGCGACTGGGAACGTATCAATGAGTGGATTGAACGTATTGGTTGGCCACGATTTTTTGAGGTCACTAATTTGCCATTTACCAAGTATCATATCGACAACTGGCGCGGTGCACGCGCTAAACTTAATTCATCTACTCACATCCGTTTTTAGGTGTAAACTGCGCCACGATGAAATTTTCTGTAATGGTCAATGAAGGGCCGTATAACCACCAAGCCAGCGATTCGGCTTATCACTTCACTAAGGCCGTTTTACAGGCAGGCCACGAGGTGTTTAGGGTGTTTTTTTACCATGATGGTGTGAACAATGGCACACGTTTGACGACTCCGCCGCAGGATGATCGTAATGTGGTAGCGCGCTGGAGCGAGTTGGCGGTTGAACATAAAGTGGACTTGGTGGTTTGTGTGGCCGCAGCACAGCGGCGCGGCATTGCTGATGCCGATGAAGCCAAGCGCAATGGCAAAAATGCCGATAACATCGCCGAGGGCTTTCGTATCTCAGGCCTTGGGCAGCTGATTGAAGCGGGTATTGTGTCTGATCGTTTGGTGGAATTTGGTGACTAATACGATGCCGACTGTTAAAAAAATGATGTATGTCAATCGCCGGGCACCGCATGGCACAGGCTATGCGCTTGAAGGCTTGGAAGTGGTGCTGATTGGCACGGCTTTTGAGCAAGAGGTGTGCATGGCCTTTATTGGTGATGGGGTGTATCAGATTATGCAAGGACAAGACACTAGAGCAGCGGGAATGAAAAACTTTTCACCTACTTATAAAGCCTTAGGTGACTATGACGTAACACGCTTGTACGTAGAGCAAGAGTCATTGAGCGAGCGCGGCCTAAGTGTGGATGACTTGATGCCGCTTACCTATGAAGATGAAGATGACGACTGGGCAGAAAAGCCTTCTGTGCAAGTGATTGTGCGCAAAGAACTTTCGCAGATAATGGCTGCCCAAGATGTGTTATTTAATTTTTAGCTTGTGATTTTTTTTATTCATCAATGTTACATACCGTTAATAAATCACCGTACTGCAGCGATAGCCTGAGGCTGTGTATAAGCTATGCGGGAAAGGACGATGCGGTGTTGTTGATTGAAGACGGTGTTTATGCGGCGATGTGTGGTGGTAATAGTGAAGCCATATTGCAAGGTGCAGAGGTGGCTTTGTATGCGCTGTGGCCCGATTTGCAAGCGCGCGGCATTAGTGAAGACAAATTGGTAGACGGCTTGAAAGTGGTCGGTTACGATGGCTTTGTTGAATTAGCGGCAAAGCACAGCAAGGTGCAAAGCTGGCTTTGAGATAATGAATAGTTAACTTAAGTGAAATTAGGATTTTAAAATGGCAATTGAACTAAATGGTAAAACCTACGAAACGGATGAAGAAGGCTACTTGGCGGATTTAAGCCAGTGGGATGAAGAAGTGGCCAACCATATGGCCAGCGAGGACGATTGCGAGCTTGGTGATGAGCACTGGGAGGTAATCAATTTCTTGCGTGAATATTATGAAGAATATCAAATTGCCCCTGCAGTGCGGATACTGACCAAAGCTATCGGCAAAAAAATGGGTAAAGATAAAGGCAATAGCAAATACCTGTATTCCTTGTTCCCTTATGGCCCTGCTAAGCAGGCGTGTAAATATGGCGGTTTACCTAAGCCGACAGGCTGCGTATAACGTATCTAGTGATTGGGCTTATTTAAATAGCTATGAAGGTGAAGTGTTATGACACAACTTGAGCACGTTAACCTTGCGGTGCCAGATATTGATGAAGCCTTAGTTTTTTTACGAATTGTTGCACCTGACTTTGTTTTACGAAAAGAGGGGCAAGCTGAGGCGGGCTATCGCTGGGCACATTTTGGCAACGATACTAGCTATATTGCTTTGCAAGAGCCGCATACGCATTTGGGAGATGGCGTGGCGAAAAGCCCGCGGCGGGCTTATAAAAACCACGGCCTCAATCATTTAGCGCTTGTGGTGGATGATTTGCAGTTGGTCTGTGATGCTTTAGATGCAGCAGGCTATCGTCGAAGCATAGAAACGCCGGATGAGCAGTACCGTGCACGTGCGTATTTTTATGATGCCACAGGCTTAGAATGGGAATTGATAGAGTATTTTTCCGAAGACCTGACCGAAAAGTTTCAATATGAATAATCGCAACTTTGGCCTAATTATCAGCGGCTGCTGAAGTGATGCTCACTGCCATCTATGCCACGGCGTTTTATTTGGCTACGGCCTTATTGCTGGTTGGGGTGATGTTTAAATGCTGGCGCTATGCCAAAGTGCCCCAGCCCTTGGTGATTCCGACTACGCCTGCTCCCGTCACTCGGGGCGGAGTGGTGTTGCGGTTGTTGCGTGAGGTTTTTTTGTTCTCTAGCTTGTTTAAGGCCAATAAATGGACATGGACCTTAGGTATGTTATTTCATTACGGCATGTTGTTGGCGTTGATTCGTCATTTACGCTATTTTACAGAGCCTGTATGGGGCTGGGTGGTGATGATGCAATGGTTAGGTGTGTACGCTGGCTTTGCGATGTTTCTAGGCTTGCTGGGTTTGCTTCTACGCCGCTTTGTGGTGGACCGTGTGCGTTATATTTCTAGTCCGTCGGACTATTTAAGTTTGGTATTGCTAGCATTGATTGCCTTTACCGGTTTGATGATGAAATGGGTAAGCCACACCGATGTGGTGATGGTGAAAGCCTTTGCGCGCGGCCTTATGACCTTTGATTGGTCACCGTTGCCGACGGACTTCTTATTACTTAGTCATCTGGCTTTGGTGATTTTGCTGATGCTGGTGTTCCCGGTAAGCAAAATGATGCATGCCCCAGGGGTGTTGTTTAGCCCGACTTTGAACATGGTAGACAACCCGCGTGAAAAGCGAAGTGTGGCACCGTGGGCAAAAACGAAGCCAAGCACATTGAGTGAGAAAGAAAACTAGACATGCCAGTGTCAAAATCAAAAGCAGAATACGACATCCCTGGCTTAAGCCAGTATGTGCCGATTCCTAAAATTGAACCTGATAAAATGGCGCATAGTCAACCGTTCGTGGCCAAGCCCGAACACCAAGAGAGTGTGGGCTATCCCGGTGAGTTGGTGGACGATTGGCACGACAAAGCCATCGATAAAATGGGCGAGTTGTTGGGCAAGTACCGTTCCTTGCAGGTATTTATGGATATTTGCACCAAATGCGGTGCTTGTACCGATAAATGCCATTATTACTTGGGCACTGCTGACCCCAAAAACATGCCTGTGGCGCGGCAAGACTTGATGCGTTCGGTGTATCGACGTTACTTTACTTTGCCTGGTAAATTTTTTCCGAAATTGGTAGGCGCGCGTGATTTGACTAAAGATGTGCTGGATGAGTGGCACAGTTATTACCATCAATGTTCAGAGTGCCGGCGCTGTTCGGTGTTTTGCCCGTATGGTATTGATACCGCCGAAGTGACCATGGCAGGGCGCGAGATTTTATCGTCGGTGGGCTATGGCGCGAAATATTCCAATGAGATTGTGGGCAAGGTGCATAAAATTGGTAATAACCTGGGCTTGCCTGGGCCTGCTTTGCTGGATACTTTGGAAGGCTTGACTGAGGATTGTGAAGACGAAATCGGCATTGCGGTTCCGTTTCCGCTGGATAAGGTTGGTGCGGAAGTGCTGCTGATTACGCCTTCGGCAGATTTTTTTGCCGAGCCGCACGTAGATGGCTTAATTGGCTACGGCAAGGTGTTTCATGAAGCAGGGATTGACTGGACCATCAGCTCGTATGCTTCTGAAGCAGCTAATTTTGGCTTGTTTATTGGCAGCTATGACAATATGCAGCAAGTAGCGCAGCGGGTGCGTCAAGCCTCTGAAGATTTGCAAGTAAAGCGTATCGTAGTGGGTGAGTGTGGCCATGCATGGCGAGTGGCATACAGTTTTTGGAACACCTTGGCGGGGCCATTTGATTATTTGGATGCCAACTACCCTGTGCCGCAGCATATTTGTGAATTGACTTATGACTTGCTGCAAGCGGGTGAAATAACCCTAGACCCCCGCCGTAATGCGGGCAAGGTGTTAACTTTTCACGATTCATGCAACGTGGCACGTGGCTCGCGCATGGGCGATAAGCCTGGTGGACAATTTACCATTCCGCGCGCTTTGATTCAGGCCGCTTGTGAGGACTTTGTGGATATGTCGCCGAACACGATTCACGAAAAGACGTTTTGCTGCGGTGGCGGCGGCGGTTTGCTAACTGATGATTTGATGGAAGTGCGCGTAAAAGGTGCGATGCCGAGAATGCAAGCGTTACACGAAGTGATCGAGCATGACGGGGTGACTCATGTGGCGGCTATTTGTGCCATTTGTAAAACTCAATTTGCTAAGACCTTGCCGTATTTTGATATAGGTATGGAGATGGTTATTAGTGTGCATCAGCTGGTGGGGAATGCCTTAGTGATGCAAGGAGAAGTGCTTGAAGAGGAGCAAAGCGATGTTTAGAGCACCAAGGCAAATAAAACAAACGAACATACAAGGGGATCATTAAATGGCCGCACCACCAGTTATTGCAGATAAGAAAAGCCACACCTTTAGGCAGTATAAAGATGGTGATCATGAGGTGACGCGCTTTGATGAGCAGATTTTTGAACAAGACACCTCGCACAAATGCCCTGTTTACATTCAACGTACACCGCCGTGCCAAGGCAGTTGCCCATCAGGGCATGAGATTCGTGGCTGGCTACAAGTGGTGCGTGGTATTGAAAAACCTAGCGGTGACATTGAGCGTGATGCTTATGCTTTTTATAAAAACACCGTAGCTAACCCATTTCCTTCCATTATGGGTCGCGTTTGCCCTGCGCCATGCCAAGACGGTTGTAACCGCAACGAAGTGGACGACTATGTAGGTATTAATGCGGTGGAGCAGTACATTGGTGATCAGGCGCTGGAGAATAATTTACAGTTCAATGATTTGCCTGCATTGGGCAAACATAAAGTGGCGATTATTGGCGGTGGTCCGGGCGGCTTAGGTGCGGCTTATCAACTGCGTAAGCGCGGCATTGCCTCGGTGATTTATGATCGCCAGCCGCAGTTGGGCGGTATGATGCGCTATGGCATTCCGAGCTATCGTGTGCCACGCGATGCGCTAGATGGTGAGATCGAGCGAATCTTAAATATGGGCGGCATTGAAGTGCAGCTGAACACGCAAGTTGGTGTGAATATTGATTTGTCACAAATAGAGAAAAACACTGATGCAGTGATTTGGGCAATTGGCTGCCAAAAAGGACGTGGTTTACCAGCCAAAAATGCCGATGCACCGAATGTGATCACCGCCGTGGATTATTTAGATGCATATAACAAAGGCAAGCTGCAGGTGTTGGGTGGCAATGTGGTGTGTGTAGGCGGCGGTGATACCTCCATTGATGTGGTAACGGTTTCAAAACGTCTAGGTAGGGTTGCACAGTTGCCTGCTGAGCAGCGTCCAGAATGCGTGATTAATGGTAAACTTGCGCAGCAAGATGTAGCGTTAGCCAAGCAACGAATCAACACAAATGTGACCCTAACAGCCGTGTTTGCTCGCAATGAAATGACGGCCACTGAGCAAGAAGTAGTGGAAGCTTTGCATGAAGGTGTGCAAATAGAAAACGAAGTGATGCCGCTTGA
>CALIFM010000115.1 GCA_938021685.1 uncultured Gammaproteobacteria bacterium
AATACAAATCTTGCAATCTAATGCTAAGCTTACGTCCGATGAAGGGTACTACGATGAAAGTGAAGGCTGGTTAACTCAGCTGGACAAAATAAAACCAGGACATACTTTTCAAACAGACTTACGCAATCAAATTGCAGCTAAAATCAACCAAGACCTGATTCGTGCTGAAGAAGCGCAACAAGCGGTCCAGCGTGCAAACCAACTAAAAAGCACATTAGCTGACGCGCAAAATGCCATGCAAGAAAAACCCGCCAATTTGCGCGCCGCTTTTGATCTTTACAGTCGGGTCTTAGAGATTGAGTCAGAAAATGGGGCTGCCAAATCAGGGTTAAACGCTATCCATGAAATTCGTATTAACCGCGCAAAAGTAGCCATTGCTAAAAATAATTTTGATGAAGCGCAGCAAGAAATTAATCGGCTCAATGAAACAGATGCAACACAAGAAGATATCAAAACGCTGACAGCATACCTACAAAGTCAAACAACAAAGCTTAAGCAACAACAGGCGGCGGCTGCAAAGCTCAAGCAACAACAACTTGCAGCAAAGCTTGAAGAAGAACAACGTTTAAAAGAGCAGTTAGCTCAGCAAAACCGACAGGCCGCTGCCACTAATGCTGCTGAAGTTACTAACAATACAATTGACACTACAACAACGGCTGTATCACCTAAAGATATTGCCAGCCTATTCCCTGAAAAGCCCGTTGAAGTTGCTAGTGCAGCGAACGAGCCAATTTCCCCATCAACACCGCCAAACAGCACGAAAGAGCAACAGCTCAACAACGGCATCAAAGCTTATTACTCTGGTAACTACAATGCCGCTTTTGAAATGTTGCATCCACTAGCTGAAGACGGCGTCTCTAGAGCACAGTTTCGTGTAGGCATCATGTACTTGCAAGGACGAACAGTGGCAAAGAACAGAGACCTTGCTACAAAGTGGGTGGCCAAAGCACTGCCGATTATTTTACGCGCAGCACAACAAGATGTAGCTTGGGCGCAATCAGACCTTGGCACCGCCTATGAGATGGGAGTGGGGGTAAAAAAAGATTTAACCCGCTCAGCCTCTTGGTATACCAAAGCAGCCAAAGCTGGTTATGCTGGCGCACAAACTAACTTAGGCGTGCTTTATGGCACCGGTGATGGCGTTAAATATGATCGCCAATTAGCACTATACTGGCTCAAAAAAGCAGCCACCCAAGGAGACAAAGTGGCCAAGGATAATTTACGCATATTAAATGCACGCTAACCCTCACTATTATTCGCGACTAAAAACCAATCAAATTGACCTGTTTAGCTCATTTCAGGGAAGCTCCAGCTTGAGATGTAGCTCGCTTAGCGGCAAAAAATTGCTTTAGTTTTTTTTCACTTGACGCTTTCAACACGCCCCCATGCACTGCACAGCAGTGATTCATCAAGGGTGAATTAAGCACATCAGCCACGCTTCCGGCTGCGCCAAAACGCACATCGGGGGCGCCAAACACCACTCGCTCTATACGTGCTTGCAAAATTGCACCCGCGCACATTACGCAAGGCTCTAGACTGACATACAACTGCGCACCATTTAAACGATGATTACCCTGCTGCTTCGCCGCTGCACGTAGGGCCACAATTTCAGCATGGGCGCTAGGGTCCTGGTCCATGCGTGTGCGATTATGCCCCTGCCCGATCAGTTCACCATCCAACACCACTACTGCGCCTACTGGCACTTCCCCTAAAATGGCCGCGGCATCAGCTTGCGCCAATGCCAAACGCATATAGTCCTGATCACGTTTACCCATACATTGTCCACATTATAGTTCCGTTCAATAAAACCGCACCCGCAACCACTGTTAAAGATTATCCGGCAACGATAATAATATCTCCAGTTGCTCCTTCTATAGGTTTCAACTCTTGCACAGAAAAACTACTGGAGCCTAGCAACAAGCACATGAATTTGATTACTCTAGGCCACTTTTTTTCATAGGGAAATTTATGAACAAGACTATGAAAACTCACATCCATTTCATTAAAAAAACTAACAACCTCGGTGAAACTAAAGTCTTTATCCCAGCTTTCAAAAAGGATGACCACCTTAAAGTTTTCTGGCAGCGCCTTAGATAAACCCTCAAGCACTACTTTTTCCATCCCTTCAACATCTATTTTAATCACTCCTCTTTTTAAGTTTTTATTTGACAAGCTTGCGAATTTCTCAGCTAGAACTTCATCAGCCTTACGAATCATAATCAGTTTTTTTAGGTAATTCTTTTCATCTATATATCATCTATATATTTAAACCCATCTTTAATCGCTAAAGTGTCATCTGAATAAGTGTTTTGAGCGTTCCTCACAAATCCGCCTCCCCAATTATTCTTAGCCATCCAAAGTTCAAACTTACCTTCTTCTGCACCTAAGCCGTATTCGTTTATTTCAACAGTAGGCCCATCAATCGCAATCTCTGTATTCACTTTCAAAACATTCACACAAAGCGGGTTCGGCTCAAAGCAAACCACCTCTTTAAAAGCATTGCCATTTTGGCATGTTGTTAGCCCAATATTCGCGCCAATATCTATAAGAAAGTCAGAGTATTCACTATCGCAACAAGTTTCAATAAATTTTGTTAACACTGGCTCATGCATCGAGTTTGTTTGTGGGTTAATCGAAATAATATCTGCCCCACGCAAAAAATAATCAACGCTATTTGCAGTGATTTTTTTAAATATAGCATTTTAAAATCGTGCAACCACACTATCAAAACCATGTGAATAAAAACCTTTAGTGCGGAGTTTGAAGTTTGTAATTTTATTAATATCTACTCGTTATCTTTGATAAGCATCTAGGCGATATGCTGCAAACTTTATCTATTAAAGTATGCACACAGGATTATGAATATGAATATTAATAAAACAATCTGAAAGGAATCACTCCCACTCAATGGTCGCTGGTGGCTTGCCTGAAATGTCATACGCCACACGACTCACTCCACGCACCTCATTGATAATTCTGTTAGAAATCAGTCCTAAAACATCATGTGGAATGGGTGACCAAATCGCGGTCATAAAATCAATCGTCTCTACCGCGCGCAATGCAATCACGTACTCATAGGCGCGATTATCACCCACCACACCCACCGACTTAACCGGCAAAAACACGGCGAAGGCTTGGCTGATTTTGTGATAAAAATCGTGGTTGTATAGCTCTTCCAAAAAAATGGCATCAGCTTGGCGCAAAATATCGGCGTACTCTTGCTTTACTTCGCCTAAAATGCGCACCCCCAAGCCTGGCCCAGGAAATGGATGGCGAAACACCATCTTGTGCGGCAAGCCAAGCTCTACCCCAATTTTACGCACTTCGTCTTTAAACAAGTCGCGTAATGGTTCTACTAATCCCAACTCCATATCGTCCGGCAAACCACCTACATTGTGGTGTGACTTGATCACCTTCGCCTTGCCCAATTTATTACCGGCTGATTCGATCACATCAGGGTAAATGGTGCCTTGTGCTAACCATTTAGCGTTATCCAACTTACGCGCTTCACGCTCGAAGATGGTAATAAACAAATTGCCAATAATTTTTCGCTTCGCCTCGGGCTCGTCCTCACCCTCAAGCGCATTCAAAAACTCTTGCTGTGCATTCACTCGCACCACTTTTACACCTAAGTTTTCGGCAAACACTTGCATCACCTCATCGCCTTCATTCAAGCGCAACAGGCCATTATCTACAAAAATGCAGGTCAGCTTATCGCCAATGGCTTGATGCAATAAAGCAGCTACCACCGAAGAATCCACCCCACCAGACAAACCTAAAATCACTTCGTCGTCACCCACTTGCTGCTTAGTGCCATCAATCAATCGTTCGATGATGTTGCTAGGCTGCCAATCAGCAGCACAAGCACAAATGCCATGCACAAAATTGTTAAGCAGCTGACGGCCATCTTTAGTGTGCGTCACCTCAGGGTGAAACTGAATGCCATAAAAGTGCTGCTTAACATCGGCAAAAGCGGCATGCGGCGCATTACTGCTGTGCCCCACCAACTCAAAACCAACAGGCAGCTGACTGACTCGATCACCGTGGCTCATCCATACGTCCATTTGTGCCGTCTCAATGCCCTCAAAGAGTGGACAGCTGCCACTCAAGCTCACTTGCGCATGACCGTATTCTTTATGATCGGAGTCTTCCACCTCGCCGCCCAGCTGCGCCGCCATGGTTTGCATGCCGTAGCAAATACCCAACACAGGCACACCCAAAGCAAACAGTTCTTTATGGGCTCGCGGCGTATCTGCGGTAGTGACCGACTCTGGCCCGCCCGATAAAATAATACCTTTGGCAGCAAATTCGGTGACCGCCTCCATCGGCGCATCAAAGGGGTAAATCTCGCAATAGACCCCCGCTTCACGCACATTACGCGCTATCAACTGGGTGTACTGCGAACCAAAATCAATGATCAAGATACGATCGGAATAAGGATTGCTCATGGTCAAATCGTAGTGATAAGAGTAAGTCTTGAATTAAACGCTAACTTAGTTGCAGGCTAGTTACGATGATAATTAGGTGCCTCTTTAACAATCGACACATCGTGCACATGGCTTTCGTTCATGCCCGCATTAGTAATACGCACAAAACGCGTATTGTTGCGCATCGATTCAATGGTAGCGTTGCCGGTGTAACCCATGCTGGCACGCAATCCACCCATCAGCTGATGGATAATGCTTACCATAGGCCCCTTGTACGCTACCCTGCCCTCAATGCCTTCCGGTACCAACTTCTCGGCACTTTGCCCTTCTTGAAAATAGCGATCTTTCGAGCCTTTGGCCATTGCACCCATCGACCCCATGCCGCGGTATGATTTATACGAGCGACCTTGGTACATTTCAATTTCACCCGGCGATTCATCCGTGCCGGCTAGCAAGCTACCCACCATCACACAGTGCGCACCTGAAGCAATCGCTTTAGCAATATCGCCCGAGTAGCGTAACCCACCATCTGCAATAAATGGTACACCAGTACCGGCCAACCCTTTTTTCACATCCAAAATGGCCTGCACCTGGGGCACGCCCACTCCAGCCACGATGCGTGTGGTACAAATAGACCCTGGGCCAATACCCACTTTCACGCCATCTGCACCCGCATCCACTAAATCTTGCGCCGCCGCTGCCGTAGCGATATTACCGCCGATCACTTGCACATCGTATTGCTTTTTAATTGCGCATACACGGTCTAATACACCCGTTGAGTGACCGTGCGCCGTATCCACAATAATCGCATCTACACCTGCATTCACGAGCAATTCTACGCGCTCGTCACTGTCAGCACCCGTGCCTACCGCAGCCGCCACCAGCAATCGACCATGCTCGTCTTTACAAGCCAATGGGTGGTCCTTGGTTTTTTGAATATCTTTAACCGTAATCAAGCCCTTAAGATGATTGTTTTTATCCACCACCAACAGCTTTTCAATCCGGTGCTCATGCAACAGCTTACGCACCTGTCCACGGCTAGCACCTTCTTGCACGGTCACCAGTTTATCTTGTGGCGTCATCACCTCGCTTACCGGCGCTTGCATGTTTTGCTCAAAGCGCAGATCACGATTGGTAACAATGCCAACAGCCGTATTTCCATCCACCACAGGCACACCTGAAATGCGGTGTTGCTGCATCAGTTCGAGCACTTGTTCTACTCTTGCATCCGCCTCAACAGTAACGGGATCATGAATAATGCCGCTTTCATGCTTTTTCACCTTGGCCACTTCTTGCGCTTGCAAAGCGGGTGGTAAGTTACGATGCACTACGCCGACGCCGCCCTCTTGTGCTAAGCAAATAGCAGCACGTGATTCGGTGACGGTATCCATTGCTGCCGAAGCCAAGGGAATATTCAAGTTTAATTGACGCGTAAACTGGGTGGCTAAGCTTGCCTCATGCGGCAAAATTTCCGAGCGCTGGGGGACGAGCAAGACGTCGTCGAAGGTGAGGGCTAAATCTATATTTTCCATTGACGGATTATACGCGAAAGTATTTTAATTGCGCAGCGTGATTTGACAGATTTTTAGCAAATTTTCATTCTATATTACTATCTCTTTTTAGCTAGGTACTGCCTAACCTTAGTGAAGCAAAGTAATGACTAGCTCTATCCAGAAATGGTCTAATTAGGATTAGCTATTCAACTCTTATGTTATTTCGTATATGATGAGCTAATAGTTGAACTAATACAGAATTAAACTAAAATAAATCATTGAGGACAAATTGATGAAGAAATTTTTACCTAAAATTATTGCTCCTTCATTGTTAGCACTATCCTTGGCCGGTTTAACAAGCAATGCCTTGGCTGGCGATGAAGTGCTAGAACAAGCCCAAGCAGATCTAAAAGCTGCACAAGAAGCAAAAGCTGAATGGCGCTTTATCGACAAAGCTGGCGGCGGTTCGGCCCAACACTTAAGCAAATTCATGGAAATTGCGCAAAAGAAAGCCGAAGAAGGCGACACTGAGGAAGCGCACCGTCTCGCAAGGCTCATTTCTAAATTCTCTAAATTAGGCATTGCGCAGGCAGAGAAACAAAAAGACGCCAAACCCTATTATTAACCAACGGCATTAGCGTTTATCCCACGAACCAGAACGGCCCACAAGCACGCTCACTCCTAAATCAACACAGCATTTATTAAGAGCCGAGATTTAACTCGGCTTTTTAGTGTCTAGCATCCTACCTAAGTTTTGCAAACTTCTTCAACCAACGCCTTGCAAGTTAGTGAACTGGTTAAGCAGTTCAAGTCACTTGCAGAAATGAGCTTCCCTGATGTATGGGTACAGGGCGAAGTCAGCCAAGTAGCCACTCCTGCCTCTGGCCACATCTATTTCACGCTCAAAGATGAGGAAAGCCTGCTTCGCTGCGTGCTGTTTAAAAACAAACGCTATGCTGCCGCCTGTCTGCCAGAAGAAGGCAAAGAGTTTCTATTAAGAGGAAAAATTTCAGTTTACCTAACACGCAATGAAGTGCAGTTGGTCACTTCTTATGTAGAGGCGGCAGGTGATGGCGCACTGCGTCGCGAATTTGATGAACTCAAGAATAAGCTACAAGATCTAGGCTATTTCGACCCAAACCGCAAGCTGGCATTGCCTAAGCTGCCAAACCACATCGCCATCGTTACTTCTTCAACGGGAGCAGCCTTACAAGATGTTTTAAGTACCATTAAACGACGCTATCAGTTAGCAGACATCAGTGTGCTACACACCACAGTGCAAGGCCTCAATGCTGCGACAGAAATCACCAATATGATTGAGTTTGCTGCCCAAAAGTTAAAACCTGATGTTATTTTACTGGTTCGCGGCGGCGGTAGTGCAGAAGATTTACATGCTTTCAACAATGAAAAATTGGCCCTCTGCATTGCCGAATCAAACATACCTATTGTGTGTGGTGTGGGCCACGAGACTGACTTCACTATCGCTGACTTTGTCGCTGACCTGCGTGCGCCCACCCCCACGGCCGCCGCTGAATTGGCCACCCCTGATAGCAGCGAGCTAAGCGCACAAATTGCGTCATATAAGCAACAACTACAAAGGCATGCACAAAGAGCTATCGACGAAAGACAGCAACATAAAGATCAACTAAATGCTCACCTGCGCCATCCAACTGCCTACCTGGAAAAACAAGCACAAACCGCCGGACACTTACAACACCGCGCACGTGCAGCAGTTCAAGACAGTTTAAACCAGCAACAGCTTAAGATAAGCACACTTAAGCATAAAATTGAATCCTTGACTCCCTATCGCAATATTCAAGGCCAACAAAACCAACACGCCCAACTAGAAAGTAGCTTAAAACATGCCATCTCACAGAAAATATCAAGAAGGCAACAAAAGCTGCAACTGGCGCTTGCTAAACTGGGAGCACTCAATCCTTATGCTACGCTAAGCCGTGGTTTTGCCATTGTTGAACACGATGACGGCCGCCTAGTCATGGATAGTGGACAATTGGCAGCTGGAAATACACTTACTACCACTTTGCATAAAGGCAGCTTCAAAAGCAAAGTTACTTCAACCTCGGAGTAATCCATGGTTTAGTATGTATTTAACTGATAAGAAGCTGTTGCTTAGTTCTAAATGATCAACCGAAAAGGATTGGAAATTAAGCTTAGACCTAAGCATCACCTCAACTTAGCTAACTACTACTTTTTGTTTCGAAGTTTTTTACCACGCGCCAGCTTTTTACGCTCATTGATTTTAAATTTTGGTTTCGGCTTGGTCAGCTTCTTTTCTTCAAACGGGTTTTTACTGTCACGCAGCACTAAATGAATGGGTGTACCAACCAGTTTATTTACGTCAGCAAAAAAATGCTTCAAATAGCGCAAATAGCTATTCGGCAGTGCTTCTACTTGGTTTCCATGCAATACCAACACCTGTGGGTTTTTACCAGCTTGGTGGGCAAATTTAGGTCGAATTTTACGTCCGCCCTTCATCGGCGGTGGCGTTCTTTCCACCGCCACAGCAAGCTGGCGATTTAGTAAAGAGGTCGGTAAATCTTTAAATGCACGTGCCCGACCCTCAAGCGCGCCTTCTGTTGGTAAGCGTTCCATACTTGATGCGCCAAAGAAGCCGACGATGCCGTCTGTATGTTCAAAGATAA
>CALIFM010000116.1 GCA_938021685.1 uncultured Gammaproteobacteria bacterium
CATGACTGGCAACACACCGGGCAGGGCGATATCGACTGCGTTAGCT
Organism: uncultured Gammaproteobacteria bacterium; assembly: GCA_938021685.1. GTDB lineage: Bacteria > Pseudomonadota > Gammaproteobacteria > Arenicellales > Poriferihabitantaceae > JAAELZ01. Next base: position 47 of record CALIFM010000116.1, read on the forward strand.
TGAGTGTTGGGCTGCGCGCCATAGGCTGTGGAAGAGCCCGAAAATAATTTACTTTGGGTGCTTAATTGGGTGTGCACTTCAAGCCCGATCACCACGTCCCAGCGGTCTAAATAGCTCATGCTGCACCTCTGCTTTGTTTGCCGTGTGTTTTCGGAGTTTTCAAATGCCAGTCGGTTAGAGTTTGAAACTGATGCGCGACGTTTAACAGGGTGGCTTCGTCCATATAACGCCCAATCAGCTGCATGCCAATTGGCAGTTCTTGCTTGTCAAAGCCTACTGGTATCGATAAAGCTGGTAAGCCAGCTAAATTGATGGTCACCGTATAGATATCTTCAAGGTACATTGCGGCAGGGTCATCGCTGATCTGCCCTAGTTTGGGTGCAGTGTTAGGCGTGGTAGGGCCAAGAATGACATCGCATTGTTCAAAAGCCGCTTGAAAGTCATTCACGATCAAACGGCGCAACTTCTGTGCTTTGATGTAATAAGCGTCGTAATAACCTGATGACAACGCATAAGTGCCGACTAAAATACGGCGCTTAACTTCTTTGCCAAAGCCTTCGGTGCGGCTGTTGATATACATCGATGCTAAGTCATCATACTCATCTGCACGATGACCATAACGCACGCCGTCGTAGCGCGATAAGTTGCTTGAGGCTTCAGCAGGGGCTAGCACGTAATAGCAAGGAATGCCCAGCTCACTGTTGGGTAAATCGATGTCCACCCATTGCACACCTGCTTTACTTAGTTCGGCTTTAGCTGCTTCGATCGCTGCGCCAATTTCAGGGTTCAAGGCATCGGTAAAATATTGCTTGGGTAAGCCCACGCGCAAGCCTTTTAATGGTTTGTTTAGTTGGCCGCTAAAGTCGATAGTTTGCTCTTTAATAGAGGTGGAGTCCTTTTCATCAAAACCGCACATGGCTTCCAGTACAAGGCTGGCACCTTGGGCGCTATTCGCCAATACACCAGCTTGGTCAAACGATGAGGCAAAGGCTACCATGCCATAACGTGATATGCGGCCATAAGTTGGTTTGATGCCTGTCAGGCCACATAAGGCGGCGGGCTGGCGCACTGAGCCACCAGTGTCTGTGCCTGTCGCGATAGGAACGTCACCGTTGGCCACTGCTACCGCAGCCCCGCCAGAGCTGCCGCCCGGCACATGCTGGTTGTTCCAAGGGTTCAGGGCGGGGCCATAATAAGAGCTTTCGTTGGTAGAGCCCATTGCAAACTCATCCATATTGGTCTTGCCAATGCACACCATGCCAGCGTCAGCGAGCTTTTCAACCACGGTGGCATCATAGGGCGAAATGAAGTTAGATAAAATTTTAGAGCCACAGCTGGTCAACGTACCTTGCGCGCAGAATAAATCTTTATGTGCCATCGGGATGCCGCACAAGGGTGATTCGTCGCCCGCTGCCAAGCGTTTGTCTGTGATTTTGGCCTGCGCCAGCGCTTGCTCTTCAAGCAGGCTGATATAGGCATTAAGGTTGCTCCCTGTCTGTGCTTTTTGCAGTGCAATCTCAGTGAGTTCTACACTGCTAATTTTGCCTGCACGTAATGCGTGAGCAATTTCATTAAGGGGTTTATCGAGCATAGTGTTTTAAACGGATGCAAATGCCTAATGGCGAAAAAAAGATATGGTTGACCGTTAGTTGGATCAGCTAAGGTTTTGTTTAAGTTAATTGAGGTGTGGAACTACTCAATTACTTTAGGTACGGTGTATAAACCTTGCTCGGCAAATTCAGTGAGTGTCTGAAAGGCTTCGCGCTGGTCACTTTGTGTAACCGTATCTTCACGCAAACGCAATACAGGGTCTTGTGGATGCGACAAAGGCTGTACTTGGTCGGTGTTTACGCTTTGCATTTGGTCGATCAAAGTCATGATGCCGTTCATCTTTTTGATGGTGTCTGGCATATCATGTTCATCGACACGTAGCATCGCCAACTTGGCTACTGCTTCAATTTGTTTGTTATCAAAAGACACAAGGTCCTCCTTATAAGTTACTGATGAATTAAACGCTGAATTCTTGCTTAAGTATAGCGCAATGTTGCTAGGCTTAAATAGTCAGTATATGGTAAATTAGCGCCCTAAATATATTGCCGCTTCATATGGCAATCAAATTGTTGACCAATAGGTTTTGCGCTGATCGAATTGTTTGTGATAAACAAGTTTAGGGTTGGCAGCACCTCGAACGTCACATTTAAATCGGATTAAATTTAATGTTTAAAAAACTCGCTGGCTATTTTTCTAATGACCTAGCCATTGATTTAGGTACAGCCAATACGCTGATTTATGTGCGAAACAAAGGCATCATTCTTAATGAGCCTTCGGTGGTGGCGATTCAGAATGATGGCCGCGGCGGTAAAAAAGTGTTGGCAGTGGGCACAGAAGCCAAATTGATGTTGGGCCGTACGCCGGGCTCGATTCAAGCGATTCGACCTTTAAAAGATGGCGTAATTGCCGATTTCAATATTACTGAGGTAATGCTGAAAGATTTCATCAAAAAAGCACAAGAAAATCGCTTTTTCTCCAGCCCGCGTATCATTATTTGTGTACCCTGCACGTCTACACAAGTAGAGCGCCGTGCGATTCGTGAGTCCGCTTTAAGTGCTGGCGCACGTGAAGCGTATTTGATCGAAGAGCCCATGGCCGTGGCGATCGGCGCTAACTTACCAGTGGGTGAACCGACGGGCTCGATGGTGGTTGATATTGGTGGTGGTACTACCGAGGTAGGTGTGTTGTCGCTTGGCGGAATGGTATATGCCAACTCACTGCGTGTGGCGGGAGATATTTTTGATGAAAGCATCATCAATTATATTCGTCGCCGCCATGGTGTGCTGATTGGCGAAGCGACGGCCGAGCGAATCAAGAAAACGATTGGCACGGCTTGGTCAGAATCTGAGTTTATGGAAATGGAAGTGAAAGGGCGTGACGTCACTGAAGGTATGTCACGCAGTATCGTGGTGACCAGCACCGAGATTTACGAATCAATCAGTGATTCGTTAGATCAAATTGTACAAGCCATTCGCCAAGCTTTGGAAAAAACGCCGCCAGAACTCAGCGCCGATATTGGTGAAAAGGGCATGGTGATTGCCGGTGGTGGTGCACTGCTGCGTGATATGGATCAACGTTTTATGCAAGACACTGGTCTACCCGTTGTGATTGCTGATGATCCTTTGTCCTGTGTGGCCCGAGGTTGTGGCCGCGCGCTGGAAGAGATGGATTCGTTGGGCAACGTGTTCACCTATGACTCCTAGCTTTGTCTTTTAGTCTGTATGCAACTTGCCTTTAATTAAGCGGCGAACAGTGATTATTAATGATAAAAAGCCTGATGTGAGACGTCGGGCTTTTTAATATGTTGGCGATCTGGCTTAAGTTGATTTATAGGCTATAAGTGCTTTTCACTTCGATTGAGAGGTTAAATACCCAATTGCGCTGCCATTTATACCTAGTAATAGGCCCTTTATTTGATCGTTCTTGCGTATAATGCGCCTGCAAGAATATACAGCTTTAATTTAAAGTCACTTGGCCTCTAGTACGCTCACATCCATTTACCGGTTTGTTTTTGTCGCGATGGTGACGGTTGCCTTGTTGATTTTCGACGCTAGGACACCATTTTTCGATTCGTTCCGCTATTCGATATCAAATATCAATCTGCCTTTTTATCGCGTGCTTGATTGGCCGTTTAAGGCCAAAGACTTTGTCGGTAATTATTGGCCGAACCAAGAACTTTTAGACAAGTTTGATCGGCTGCAGTCAGAGAATAAAATGCTGCACGCAAAAGTGCAAAAGTACGATGCCTTGGCGCTAGAGAAGCAGCGCTTAACGCGCTTGTTGTCCGCGCGTGAGGCTAAGTCCGATGAGCAAATGATGTTGGGCAGAGTGGTCAGAGTAGAGCTTAATGATGATGCCGACCAACGCTATGTGATTGATCGTGGTCAGTCAGAGGGGGTGTACTTGTCGCAGCCGGCGATTGATGACCTCGGTGTGATCGGGCAGGTGAGCTTTGTAGGTTCTACCTTTAGTGTGGTTACCTTGATTACCGATTCGAGCCATGCATTGCCTGTGCAATTGCAGCGTAATGGCATACGTATGATTGCGCGAGGCCAAGGAGATGATTTGCGTTTGAATTTGCCATTTTTATCTTTTCAAACAGACATAAGAGAAGGTGATGTGCTGGTGACCTCAGGCTTGGGTGACGTTTTCCCGCCAGGGTATCGAGTTGGTGAAGTGACATCGGTTGTGGCAGATACAGGTGAAGCCTTTAAGCAAGCGTTTGTAAGACCATATTCAAATATTGGTATGCTTAAAGAAGTCTTGCTGCTGGGTACAGCTGAATCAGTTAGGGCCAGTAAAAGAAAGTCTAGTGAGATATACAGCGAGCGTCGAGAATAATGAAAGCTTCATTTGCCTCAGTACGTCTACCGCACTGGCAAACAATTACTCTGAGTGTGATTGCTGCTGTGCTGTTAAGCCTGTTGCCCTTGCCAGAAGTGCTGCGCCATGCCCGTCCAGACTGGTTAAGTTTAGTTGTTATCTATTGGGTGTTGGCACTGCCGCGCAACTTAGGTGTGTTTTTCGGCTGGTTTATAGGCTTGCTGCAAGATATCGTCAGCTTTTCATTGTTTGGTTTGCATGCCTTGGGTAAGGCGTTTATCGGTGCTACGGTTGGTATGGCAAGTGAACGCATCAAACATTTTAATGTCATAGAAATGATGATCATGGTGTTTGTTTTGCAATCTATTAATGTTGCAGTGGTTTCGTGGATAGAATTAATTGCCCATGGTACTGAAATCAAACTTGTTTATTGGCAAAGTGCCTTAACTACGGCGTTGTTATGGCCATTTGTGTCAATGCTGCTTACCCGTCTTGATCCACTTAAAAGCTAAGTAACCTGTTTTGAATACCGACGTTAATTCACCATCAAGCCGTTCCAACTCGACGGCTAAACGGTTTAGGCAAGAGAAAAACTCGACTCAAACACTTAAGCAGCCGCAGGCGATACGTGATCAGATTCGCGAAGTGGAAATTGTGCAGTCTCGATTAGTGATGGTGGCCTTGCTGGCGATGTTGTTGCTTATTACCTTAGTTGCGAGGGTATATTATTTGCAGGTTGCGCAGCACGATAAGTTTGCAGCTCTAGCAAATGATAACCGGGTAAATACCCAAGCAATTGCACCGGTGCGAGGCTTGATTTTTGACCGCGAAGGCAAGCTGCTAGCCACTAATGAGCGCACTTATAATTTGGAAATTTTGCCCAAAGGAATTGCAGATATGGATCAGTTTTTAGCTGAT
>CALIFM010000117.1 GCA_938021685.1 uncultured Gammaproteobacteria bacterium
ACCATGCCAAGGTCCGCCCTAAAACTGCACCAAAGAATGCAAAAACAAAGCCTGCATGACTATGTTAGCCGGCATTGGCAAGGAGAGCATCCAATATGGTTTAGCTTGTTGATCAGTCTACTGGGACTGCGTTTAATACTGGGCAGCATACCTCTATTTACAAACAATTTGGCCAATTATGCATGGTTGCTAGGCAGTTTGGCCGTACTGGCATGGCAAGTGCGAGGCGCATATTTTTGCGCCAAGTCGCACTACGATCAAAGCAACGACGGACTAATGCAATGGGCAGCTTACGCTGCCATTATCATCACTATAACACTTACCACTCTGCAAGCCTTAGATCGCATAGCTGGGCCAGCACCAAAAATAACTGAAGACATGTTGGATCGCCCACCACCGCCGCGCTTAAGTGAAGACGGCGGCATGCTGTTTTTAACAGGAGACATTAGCTACGATCTCAGCACCGGCTTGCAGCAACGGCTTGCCCAGCCCAACAAAGTGCACACTGTGGTGTTACAAAGCAATGGCGGGATGATTTACGCGGCCCGTGCATTGGCACTTAATATCGGCAAGCATGGGCTAAACACGCATGTCAATGATGAATGTAACTCTGCCTGTAGTATCGTGTTTATGGCAGGCAGGCAGCGCACATTAGGACCGCAGGGTAAAATTGGCTTTCATCAATATCAATATGAAAAGCTACATCCGCTGCAAACTAAAAAACTTGAACAAGAGCAACAAGTTGATCGAAACTTTTTCATTTCACGTGGTATCAACAGTAAATTTGTACAACAAATATACCAAAGTGAACACCAAGCTATTTGGCAGCCGAGTTTAGAACAATTACGTGCTGCCAATGTGATCACCCACATTCATAATTAGCTATAGACGTGCGATGCAAGTAGTTGTTTCTGACTAAGCATATATGTCGATTCACGCATTTACTAAACTTCGAGTTAATTGCTGTTTTTAGCAAAGCAGTGTTAATTACAGTGCTGGGTTAAAAAACCATAGCCGCCTATATAGAGCGCAAACCTAATATGGTGAACAAAAAGCTAGGCTGCTGCTACAACATCTGCCACAAAGTCATCTATCTGCGCTTGAGTAGTAGCCCATGAACACATCAAGCGCACACCGCCCTCAGCTATAAAGTCGTACATCGTCCAACCTTTGGCACGTAGCGCCTCAGTGGTGGCTGGTGGCAAGGTAACAAACACACCATTAGCTTGCACTTCATTCAGTAATTCAATACCGTCGATTTCGCTCAAGCGCTGGCCCAATTGTGCAGCATAGGCATTGGCGTGAGCAGCATGTTTTAGCCATATATCATCTTGCAACATGCCCACCCACGGCGCGCTGATGTAACGCATTTTGCTGGCGAGCTGCCCTGCTTGCTTACAGCGATATTCAAACTCGTGCGCAAGCTCCTTATTAAAAAATACCACCGCATCGCCTACGGCCATGCCATTTTTGGTGCCGCCTAAGCTGAGCACGTCCACCCCCGCTTGCCAGCTAATAGCGCTAGGGGCGACATTTAGGCTTGCCACCGCGTTAGCAAATCGCGCGCCATCCATGTGTAGATTCATGCCATGGTGTTGGCATATAGCAGCTAACTCACTTATTTCATCTGCAGTATATACAGTGCCACTTTCGGTTGATTGTGTGAGCGACAGCACCTTGGGCTTGGGGAAGTGGATGTCGCTACGTTTAGTGATTAGCTTCGCCAGTGCATCAGCCTGTACCTTGCCGTTTTCACCTTCCATCGTCAGCAGCTTAGTGCCGTGCGAAAAAAACTCCGGCGCACCGCATTCATCAGTTTCAATATGAGCCAAATGATGGCCCAGCACGCTGTGATACGACTGGCACATAGAGGCTAAGCTGAGCGAATTACAAGCTGTGCCATTGAAAGCAAAAAACACTTCACAGTCGGTATCAAATACTTCACGGATTTGATTACTCGCGCGTAAGGTCCAATCATCATCGCCGTAAGCATCAGCAAAGCCTGTGTTACATTGTTCGAGAGCCGCCCAGGCTTCGGGTGCTATGCCAGAGTAATTATCACTGGCAAAGCAGTTTTTAGTGTACTTCATGGTTAATTATCAAGATAAATAAGAGAAATATCGCCAAGTAATCAAACGTATTGCGATAGTTTGAAATCTTGCTCTATCTTAATTCACAAATATGGAATTATTCCACCAAAAACCTAACTATTTAGCTAAAAGATTTATTGGAATCAGATCGTATCTATGTCTATTTTATCAAGCCTGCTTCTAAGTACAACAGGTTTACTACAAGCCATAAAAAAGCCCTTCTTTTGTCGAAGGGCTTTCTAAACACAGCACTAGTTGCCTTAACCATTTCTATTACAAGGCAACATTTACATTAGCAAGGCTGAAGAATCTGTGTGAAGGTATCTTCTGAGTCATACTCACCACTAAAGCCGGCCACCGTGAAGTCTACTTCCAAAGTATCGGCCGCAGGGCCGCAAGGAACGGTAAACTCAAATTTACGGCCAGTCGTAAAATATACCCAATCTGTGATAACAACACCAGGCTCATTTGCTGGAAGTTGAAGGATATTAAAATTTTCATTTTCTGAACCATCAGTGCCAGCATCTTGTTCGAGTGTGATTTTAGCGGTGCCATCAGCAAATATCTCTATGTCATAGCTGTAAAGTAAAAT
>CALIFM010000118.1 GCA_938021685.1 uncultured Gammaproteobacteria bacterium
ACCATGATCATTATCTCGCACGACCGCCACTTTCTTAATTCGGTCTGCACACATATGGCCGACTTGGACTATGGTGAACTGCACGTCTTCCCGGGCAATTACGACGAATACATGCTTGCGGCCACCCAGGCACGTGCGCGCCTGATTGCCGACAACGACAAAAAAAAGGCGCAGATCGCCGAATTACAGCAATTCGTAGCGCGTTTTTCAGCCAATGCATCCAAAGCGAAGCAAGCTACTTCACGCGCGCGCAGAATGGATAAAATCGAGCTGACTGAGGTTAAAGCCTCCAGTCGCGTCAATCCGTTTATTCGCTTTGAGCAAGAGAAAAAATTACACCGACAAGCAGTACAACTAGAAAACCTGAGCCAGCACTATAAGGCGGATGAACCACTTATTGATGGTCTTAGTTTGATGGTTGAAGCCGGTGAGCGCATCGCCATTATCGGAGCAAATGGCATCGGTAAAACCACCCTATTACAAACACTGGCCGGCAACTTAGAACCCAAAGCAGGCCTTATAAAATGGGCGGAAAACGCCGATATCGGCTATTGTGCGCAAGATCATTCGCACGAGTTTGAAAAAGACATGACACTCATGGAATGGATGGGTCGCTTCATTCCGCCCGGCTCAGATGAGCAAGTGTTGCGCGGAGCACTGGGCCGTATGTTGTTCTCTAAAGACGACATCAAGAAGAATGTGAAAGTGTTATCAGGCGGCGAGCAAGCACGCATGGTGTTTGGCCGTTTGATTTTACAAAAGCCGAATGTCATGTTGATGGATGAGCCCACTAATCACCTCGACATGGAATCAATTGAATCGCTCAACATGGCGCTAGAACAGTTCCCCGGCACCCTATTGTTTGTTAGTCATGACCGCCAGTTTGTATCGTCTTTAGCCACGCAAATTATCGACATGCGCACCGATGGCTTAGTGCATTTTCAAGGCAATTACGAAGATTATCTTGAAAGCCAAAGTATCACTGACGAAAGCTAATCACTTGACCGGATAAAACGCAAGAAAGAAAACCATAGAAAGAAAACACCAAATACTTGAAGCTGGCCCTATTGACGCAATGCGATTGGAACCTCGTTTTGTCGCAATTATATTATCTGATTGCGCCAGTGTGACATCCACAAGTCCTAATAAGCCTTAAGGTTAGTAGCTAATATAGCTCAACCTTGTAGTCACTTTTGTGGAACACACCCGTGGAACTGTCCGTCCTTGATCTGTTTAAAATCGGCATTGGCCCATCCAGCTCGCATACTGTGGGCCCGATGCTAGCCGCCTATGAGTTTGTTAATACGCTAACGCAAAGCAAGCAGCTAGCCAAGGTTTACAACATCGACATCGAGCTATATGGCTCACTGGGTGCTACGGGGCGTGGCCACGGCACAGACCGTGCTATTTTGCTAGGGCTACTAGGCCATCACCCCAAAGACGTCAAGCCTAAAGAGGCCTATCCACAAATTGATGCCCTACAAGCGCGCGATGCTCTACTGCTTAATGGCAATCATCGCATTGGGTTTATTGCTGATCAGCAAATTGTGTTTAAGCCCGAAGTGATTCTCGACCACCACGTGAATGCGTTGAAGCTGGTGGCACGCGACGAGTTGGGTAACAACCTTCAAGAAGAAACTTATTACTCTACTGGTGGTGGTTTTATTGAGAGCCACAGCGCCATTAATGGTAAAGAAACCATCAACTCAGCTCACGACTTCTCCCCACCGCCTAAACCATTTTACACCGCCGCAGAATTGCTAATGCGCTGCCATGAAAGCCAAGCTTCGATCAGCGATATCATGCTGCAAAATGAACTCAGCTGGCACACAGAAGAACGCTTAATGGAGCGATTAGATGAAATCTTCCAAGCCATGGACGAGTGTATCGACAACGGCATGATTACCGATGGAGTGTTACCTGGCGGCCTCAATGTAAAACGCCGCGCCTCTTCAATTGCACGCGCGGTAGCGGAAAAAGAAAAGTCTGACATTGAGGACCCACTCAAAGCCCTTGACTGGATCAATATCTGGGCAATGGCCGTTAACGAAGAGAACGCTAACGGTCAACGCATGGTCACGGCCCCTACTAATGGCGCAGCCGGAATCATTCCTTCCGTCTTGCGCTACTTCACCACTTACCACGCCAAAAACGATGCGCATGCGGCGCGGCGCTTTTTACTCACCGCCGCTGCCATTGGTAAGCTGTGCAAGCTCAATGGTTCAATTTCAGGAGCCGAGGTCGGTTGCCAAGGCGAAGTCGGTTCGGCTTGCGCAATGGCTGCCGCAGGCCTTGCTGAAGGTATGGGCGGCAGCCCAGAGCAAGTTGAGAACGCCGCTGAAATCGCAATGGAGCACCACCTTGGCCTCACCTGCGACCCAATTGGCGGCTTAGTGCAAGTACCGTGCATTGAACGCAACGCGATTGCCGCCGTACACGCTATTGACTCAGCGCGCTTGGCACTGGCCGGAGATGGCACCCATTTTGTGTCGTTTGATGAAGTGCTGCAAACCATGCTGGAAACCGGCCGAGACATGCAACATAAATACAAAGAAACTTCAACAGGCGGTTTGGCGGTCACCGTTAACGTGCCAGAGTGTTAGCTAACCACTAGACTTGAGTTTATATAAAGCGGCCACATTTAATGTTTAAGAAACTCATATTAATGCAGCTATGACCACACCTCCTTCTCGTCGGCGCGCGCGCCGTCGCCCACCCGTAGAACGAAAATGGGACACCACCGTGCCCTCACCATGCGTAAAAGTGTGCACTTATGGCGGTGACGATTTATGCGAAGGCTGTTTCCGTAATGCCGACGAAATTCGTGAATGGATGATCATGACGCGCGAACAAAAATTGGCAGTGCTTGAAAACATTGAAATACGCAAAGATCAAACTTTTGGCGGCTAGCCCAGCGCTGCTAGCAAACAGCTAACAACATCTCAAACCGCAGGCATTCGCATTGTAAGTTCGCCACACACTTGTCTATCCGCAAAAACAGTCTTTGTTACACACATTTATTGTTAACAGATAACTTATATCAAGTTACCTTAGATAGCATAGATTAAACTTGACGCTTTTCCGTTCGTTGAAAAACGCCGCTATTTAAGCCACATTTCTAATTAGCTGCTTAGGATCAAAATCATCCACATTAATTACTTCCATCAGCTCCTTATCAAAAGTGAGCAATTTCTTTGCCTCAGCAGCAGTAACCACTTTGGCCTGCTGCGCTAGCTCAATCTGCCGCGCACCTAAAGCACGCTCCACTTTACCCTCTTTAGTTGCGGTCTTAATTTTCTTATATAAAGGCATCAGCGCAATTTGCTGCTTAAACACTGCATTCACCTTACCCACAGGGTTAGTGGGGATATCTGCATCAAAGCAGCCATCTAACAAACGCTTGCGGCAATCGCTGTCACTAGTCATCAAGCGAGCAATTTGCGTCTCCAGTTTATCGGCCGGCGCAGCAAAGCGGCCACCCACAGGAAACACGATTAATTTAAGCGCCGCCGCTAAAGCTCGATTCGGATAGTTTTGCAGCACTTCCTGCATCGCGATTTGATACTGATGCAATAAATAATCCAAGCACCATTGCACTAAAGGAGCATCCTCTTCAGGTGCGCCGTCGCTTTCATATTGCTTCAACACCATGCTGGCCAAGTAAAGATTACTCAATAGGTCACCCAGACGCGCAGACAACATCTCTTTAAACTTAAGCTTAGACTGCATGCTAAGCATACTGACATCTGCCACCAGCGCAAAAGCTGAGCTGAGACGTGTGATATCACGATAACTTTGTGCAAAGCGCCCATTATTCGGTGTGCCCGCAAACCGACCCCCGGTTAAGGCCATTGCTAAAGAGCGCACACCGTTTGAAATGGTGAAGCCCGCATGGTTGAAAAACACCTCATCAAACTGCTCAATAGTCTCATCGTTCTCTTCTTGGCTTGCAAGCTGCATTTCTTTGAGCACATAAGGATGGCTACGAATCGCACCTTGGCCAAAAATCATCAGGTTGCGTGTCATGATATTCGCCCCTTCTACCGTAATCGCGATTGGCACTGAGGTGTACGCATCCGCAATGTAGTTTTTGGGCCCCATCATCACCGCCTTACCGCCTTGGATGTCCATGGCATCCAAAGCACAAGTGCGCGCCATTTCAGTCAGGTGATACTTTAAGATCGCTGATGCCACACTAGGCTTTTCACCATACGACAAAGATTGCGCCGTATGCATGCGTGATGCATTGATAATGTAGGCCATGCCTGCCATGCGCGCTAAGGGTTTTTGCACCCCTTCAAAACGGCTGATGGGTAAGCCAAACTGCTTGCGCAAGGCCGCATACGATGAAGTACCAAGCAGCATATTTTTGGCCAAACCATTGGATACGCTCGGTAAGGTAATACAGCGCCCAACCGACAAACAATTCACCAACATGGTCCAACCTTTGCCTGCCATCTCTGGGCCGCCAATAATCGCATCAAGCGGAATAAATACATCTTTACCACTAATTGGGCCATTTAAAAAAGCATCGCCTACCGGTTTATGACGATTGCCTATTTTCATGCCACTAGTCTTGCGTGGCACTAAGGCACAGGTGATCCCATAGTCATCCACCTCACCCATCAAGTGATCAGGATCTTGCAAGCGAAACGCCAAACCCACCAAAGTGGCCACCGGCGCCAACGTTATATAACGCTTGTTGAAAGTTAGTTTGATGCCAAGCACCTCTTTACCACGCACCTTCTTTTTGCATACCACACCAGTATCAGGCAAGCTGGTCGCATCAGACCCAGCCAACGGGCCAGTCAGCGCGAAGCATGGTAGCTCCTTACCACTTGCTAAGCGCGGCAAATAATAATCCTTTTGTTTTTCAGTGCCGTATTTAATCAATAACTCGCCTGGGCCCAATGAATTAGGCACATTTATATAATTAGACACGCAGCCACCTGTAATGGCAATTTTACTGATGATTTGTGACTGGGCCATGCCCGAAAACTCTAAACCACCGTACGCTTTTGGAATAATCATCCCTAAAAAGCCTTCCTGATGGATATAGTCCACCACTTCATCGGGAATCATGGAGGTGTTATGATTTATATCCCAGTTGTTCACCATACTACATAATGTAGCTGTAGGGCCGTCTAAAAAAGCTTGCTCTTCAGCTGTCAAGGCTGGCTTAGGTAAATCTAACAATTTATTCCATTGTGGCTTACCACTAAACAACTCGCCGTCCCACCACACTGTGCCGGCATCAATTGCTTCTTGCTCGGTTTGTGAAATCGGCGGTAGTGCTTTACGGTACCAACTATAAAGTGGCTTGCTTAATTTGCTGATACGCAGTTTGTCTTGCGACAAAAATAAAAACAACAAAGCAATCAAGAATAAGATGAGGGTGAGCAACACTCCACCACCAAAAAACAACGACAGTAAAGTCAATAGGCCAGCCGCAATCGCGGTTAGCTTTAACGACCATGTTTTATAACTCGCCACACCAAGAGTGAGCATAGCAGCCAGTGCAATCAGCAAAGCGTTCATACGATCTAATTCTAAAAAAGTAGTGCATTGAAGTTTAGCATATGAAGAATTTAAAAATAATACGAACGCTCGTTTTATTTATGCTATAATATTAGTTGTAAAAATCAAATAC
>CALIFM010000119.1 GCA_938021685.1 uncultured Gammaproteobacteria bacterium
CTTCACTAGTTCACTAGGCTGGCTTTAAGTTGGGCGCTAGCATGATGAATCCAATTTGGTTATTGTTGTTGTTACCGTTAGCAGCGGTTTCTGGTTGGTTTCTTGCTCGGCGTGATGACGTCTCAAAAGGCAAGGACCAAGATGATCACTCAAAAACCGTGCCAAGCTCTTATATTACTGGCCTTAATCAATTGCTCAATCAACAGGATGATCAAGCCCTTAAAACCTTTTTATCGTTAAGTAAAGATCAGCCAGAACAAGTTGAATTACAGCTTACCTTAGGGCGATTGTCACGACGCAAAGGTGAATTTGAGCGTGCCATATTAATTCATCAATCTATTTTAGATAATCAAGCTTACTCAAGTGAGACACAAGAGCTGGCAGCCTATGAGTTAGCCAAAAATTATTACGCTGCTGGTTTATATGATCGTGCGGAAAAATTATTTTCCGACCTTGAATCAAGTGCACAACATGGTGATTTGGCGCGCACTTACTTATTAGAAATTTACCAGCATGAAAAAGATTGGCATAGCGCTATTGAGATAAGCCAGCGCTTTATACGCCCTGAAAGTGCTAAGCAACATCAACATAAAGCAATTCATTATCACTGTGAGCTGGCTGCTGAGCATATGGCCCAGGGGCATTTCAAGCAGGCGTTAGAGCAGGTGGCTAATGCTGAAAAAATCGATTCGAATAACCCGCGCACTGTTATTTTGAAAGGCAAGGTGGCGGCATACAGAGGGCGCCATCAGCAAGCGATTGATTATTGGCGCCAATTACAATGGCATGAACCGCATTATTTAGGTGAAGTGATCGGGCATTTGAGCAACAGTTATGAAGTGGCCGGTAAAGAAAAAGAGCTGATTACTTTTTTAAAGGTAGTGCTTAAACATAACTCTGATCCGCGTATTTTGTCGGCGCTGATTGACGTTTTAAAGACCAGCGATAAGAGTCATGCAGTTAAACATTTTTTGCAAGAATACTTACATAATAAGCCTACCTTGGGTGGAGTGCATCAACTGATGGTCAATTGGTTAGCTTTGCCCGATACTAAGTTAAGCCAAGACACGGCGATATTGGTGGAAAGCATTGCCAAATTAATTGAAAACCAGCGCAATTATGCCTGCAATGCTTGCGGCTTTAGTGCAGATAAGCTGCATTGGCAATGTCCAGCTTGTCAGCAATGGGATGCTGTCAAGCCAACTAATTTACTCAATAGTCCTTTGTCTAAGCAGTCGTTAGCGAACGTGTCGCAGGAGTTACCTGTGCAAGAGGATTTTTCGTACGAGCCTTATGCAAAGCCCACCCAAGAAAAAATTAAAGACGTATGAATATAACAATAGTGGGCACAGGGTATGTGGGTCTGGTGACTGGCAGTTGTTTGGCTCAAATGGGCAATCATGTCACCTGCGTTGACTTAGATGAGCAAAAGATAAGCGATTTAAAGCAAGGCATTGTACCTATTTTTGAGCCAGGTTTAGACCAGGTAGTGTCCGAGAATGCTCGACAACAACGCTTACATTTTACTACAGATTTAACGCAGTCTATCAACGGCAGTGATGTGATCTTTATTGCAGTCGGCACACCGCCCGATGAAGATGGTTCAGCAGATTTGCAATATGTATTACAAGTGGCGCAAACAATCGGTGAGCATTTAAGTGAATATAATGTAGTGGTGACGAAGTCAACAGTACCGGTTGGTACTTCACAGCAGGTGAAGAACACCATTTTGCAGGCACTAAAAAAACGTGGCACAAATGTAGAGTTTAGCGTTGCCTCAAACCCTGAGTTTCTAAAAGAAGGCGCAGCGGTTGAAGACTTTATGAAGCCAGATCGCATTATCTTAGGCACTGAGGATGAGCAGGCGCTGAGCAAGTTACGTGAGCTTTACGCGCCGTTTAATCGTAATCATGAGCGCTTGATTATGATGGATATTCCGTCGGCTGAGCTGACTAAATATGCGGCTAACTCAATGTTAGCAACAAAAATTTCGTTTATGAATGAAGTGGCGAATTTAGCTGAATTGCTGGGGGCGGATATTGAAGCAGTTCGCCGCGGCATTGGCTCTGACCCGCGTATTGGCTATCACTTTATTTATCCTGGTTGTGGTTATGGTGGGTCGTGCTTCCCTAAAGATGTGCAAGCCTTGGCACGCACCGCCCGTCAGTACGGTTATGAGCCTAGATTATTGGATGCGGTTGAGGCAGTGAACAATGACCAGAAGCACAAACCTGCGCAAAAATTGGAACAGGTGCTGGGTGAAGACTTAAAGGGGTTGGTGATCGCTGTCTGGGGTTTGGCTTTCAAGCCCGATACAGATGATATGCGCGAAGCACCAAGCCGAGTGTTAATTCATGATGTGCTGCAAAGAGGCGGTAAAGTACGCGCTTTTGACCCAGTCGCAAGCGAGGAAGCACGGCGTATTTTTGCTGATTACCCGGATGTTGAAATTTATGCTGAAGACCCTTACACACTGCTTGAAGATGCAGATGCACTAGTGGTGGTGACTGAATGGAAGATGTTTAGGGCACCAGACATTGCAAAAATCAAAGAACTGATGCGTGGTCGTTTAGTGGTAGACGGGCGCAATATTTTTGAACCCAGTGTCTTTAAAGAACAGGGCTTTATCTATCATGGTATTGGACGAAGTTGATTTTAAAAACCTAAGCACCGCGAAGGTGCTGGTGGCTGGCGATTGTATGCTGGATCGCTATTGGATTGGCGATGTTAATCGTATTTCGCCCGAAGCCCCTGTGCCGGTGGTGGCGGTAACAGACAGTGAAGAGCGCTTAGGCGGTGCAGCCAATGTGGCACTTAATATTAGCGAGGTCGGTGGACAAGCGCACTTGGCTAGTATAGTGGGGGAAGATGAAGCGGGGCAGTCTTTGCAAGACTTGCTGAGCACAGCAGGTATTGCTTCGCATTTGGCTTTTGATGCATCAATTTGCACTACAGTAAAATTACGAATGGTGTCCCGTAACCAGCAGCTTGTGCGTGCAGATTTTGAAGACACGCCCCAGGCTAAGGTAATTGATCAATGCTATGCGCAATATAGCGCTGCCCTTGAGCATTGTGATGCGGTGATTCTATCGGATTATGGCAAGGGAGGCTTACGTCAGCTTGCACGAATGATAGAATCAGCTGCTGGTGCTGGTAAGCCTGTGTTTATAGACCCTAAAGGCTATGACTTTAGTCAATACCAAGCAGTACAAATGATCACTCCGAATTTGACAGAATTTCAGCAGGTGGTAGGCACGTGTGAGGGACTGGACGATATTGGTCAAAAAGCACAAATATTAATGCAAGATTTAAATATTCAGCAATGCTTGGTCACCCTGAGT
>CALIFM010000120.1 GCA_938021685.1 uncultured Gammaproteobacteria bacterium
GTCCTGCTGCACCCGTTAGTACTAATTTTTTCATTATAAAATTCTCAATTAATCTGGGTTACTATTTATTTTTCAGCTGCCCCTTAACGCTGCCTAACAGTTCATCGCTAGCACGTGCCAATAAGGCCGTGTCCATGCCACAAGCAACAAAACGAAAGCCCGTGTTCAGCAGCTTGGCAGCAAAATCAGCGTCCAACGCGAGCGTGCCGACCGCCACACCTTGCCCGGCTAAGGCTTTGGCAGTAGGTAAAATCAAATCCCACACTTCATCGCAAGTTGGTTTACCTAGCTGACCGATATCAGCCGCGATATCAGAAGGACCAAAAAAGACGCCATCTACGCCTTGTACAGCAGCAATATCACACGCGCGTTCGACGGCTTGACGCGTTTCAAGTTGCACAATAACAGTGGTTTCATCCTCAGCACGCGCAAAATAATCTGTTTTACGCCCAAACGCTGTAGCACGAGAGATGCCCGTCACCCCACGTATGCCGAGGGGCGGATAGCGTGTAGCGGCCACTGCTTGCTCGGCTTCTTGCACCGATTGAATCATCGGGAAAATAAGACCTGGCACACCTAGGTCTAGCAACCGCTTCACTAATACAGGATCGTTCCATTCAGGCCGCACCAAAGCTGTCGTACGCCGCGATGCGAAAACCTGCAACTGACTCAGTACAGAAATTAAGTCATTCGGTGCGTGCTCCATATCTATAAGCGCCCAATCAAAACCGCTGTCAGCCACCACTTCGGCTCCAATATCGCTGCACAAGCTTAACCATAGGCCAATTTGCGGCTGGCCTGCAGAGAGCGCATGGGCAAAGAGGTTATTAGGGTGCTTCATTTATTGTCCTCATAATTAGGGCTTTAAATAATGACTTTTACTTCAGAGGCTTCAAATGCACTTGTACATTAAACAAGCTTGATTCTATTTGCTGTTCCATCGTCGGGGCTTCGCTTTCAATGTTTTAATGATACGCGTAATTGGCATTACATTTAAGCCCTAATGCAACGTAGCGGACATGAATTGACGAACTGCAGTGCCATAATCAACCATGCTAACATCATGTATCTATACATGGGTAATACTGCTAAAAAATAAAATGCCGATTCTTGCTATTGACCTTGGCGGCACCCATGCCCGTTTTGGTATGTTTGCTGCCCAAGCTAATACGCAAGTTGAAACTCCTACGCCTTTATGGCCCATCTTCAAATTTAGCAGTCAGCTACCTAGTATTCGCTCGTGGGCAGACTTATTGCTTCATTATGAAAAGCACAAGCCTACAAACTATGAAGCTTTAGAGCGCTATGATGCCATTGTACTAGCCGCCCCTGGCCCCGTGGTTGACAAACACTGCACCTTGCCCAACTTGCCATGGGACATCCATCTTAGTGATGGACCGCATGAAGACAAGGTGCTGATGATCAATGATTTCGTAGCACAGGCTTATGGAATAGTGCACCCCAGCACACAGCCACAATTAAAATTGCTACGCGCAGGCAAAACAAACGTGCAAGGTAATATTGCAGTAGTGGGCGCAGGTTCAGGGCTGGGCCATTGTTGCTTGATGCCACATGCAGCCGATGACAACAACTTGATCCACCTACCATCAGAGGCAGGACATACCGTATTTGCCTTTACAGGCAAACAAGAAAAGCACCTAGAAACATTTATTGCGACCCATACAGGCCAGTCACCATGCTTTACTGACACACTATTAAGCGGCCGCGGCTTAGCATTTGTTCATGCATTTTTAACAAATACTGAACCCTTAGCTCCGAACGATATCAACAGTGATAACCCCGCGTTTGCAAACAGTATTGCCTGGCTTGCCCACTTTTACGGTCGTGCTTGTCGCAATTATTGCCTGAGCACACTAGCGACGGGCGGCCTACTGATCACTGGCGGCGTGGTCAAGCATCACCCGCAAGTGGTCACCCATCCGGCGTTTTATGCTGAATTTATTAATGCATCACCTTACCAATCGTTGCTGCAAAACATCTCTATTTATTACAACACAGGGATCGAAACAGGTTTACTAGGTGCAGCCTTTTATGGGCAACGGCAGCTAGCCTTAGCAAACAGATAAGTGGCTTTAGCCCTTTGTTGCTAACTTAACTAATAGCGACTCTTGCTTTTAAACAAAGGCGCCAGCACAGCAGCAATCATCAGCAAAAGTATCACCGCACTTAAACCCAATAAGGCCTGTGCCATGCTGATATTAAACAGTAAATAGGGTGTTACGCCGCAAGGCTCATGAATTTGAAACAGCCACGGCATCCACTGTTCCAGCGGTATCCAGTCTGGCAAGCCTGACTGCATGCTGCACTCACCCGCAGTCCAACCGTTTTCAGTCGCGAACAGCTGCCACGAGCGTTCTAACATTTTTGCCCAAAACACACCTGCCAGCCAAAACAGAGGATAGCGCGCGTGCCGCCAAAGTAGTGCCAACAAGGCCATCAACAATAAAGCAAACAACAGCATACGCACATGAATGCATAACACGCAGGGGTAGTATTCGAGCTTATATTGATAAAACAGCGCCACCGCCTCTAGGACGATGCAAAGCAATGCGGTAAACGCCCAAAAAGAGGTGGAGCGCGGCCAATTAGCAAGGTTTTTCATAGCAAAGTCGGCTTAATTATAAAGTAATAGTAAGCACCATCAATGGTGTTTAAGTTTAACAGTAGACCCGCGCGCTTGCATAAGGTTCGTGAGTCCACTGATGAATAGGGCAAAACCGACTAAAAAGTTGTTCAAGCTTGCACGCACAGCCTATACTCAACCTGCTTTGTGCGCCGCAACAAGGGCGCCCCTCAGACTTGTTATATTAAAACGTTGAACCCATGGACCGCGCTGACCTCATTCATCAAAATTTTTTACGTCGTGTTAAAGAAGACGATTTGCCTATTGCTGCACCTAGCATAAGCCTAGAAGAATCAGGGCTAGATGGCGCCCAACTGATCACCATTTTTGAGGCACAGGTGCTTAGTCGCCAACTGGACCGTGTGTCGCGCAAACTACAAGCACGCGGCGAAGGCTTTTACACCATTGGCTCATCAGGCCACGAAGGCAATGCCGCCATCGCTGCTGCATTCAAGCCCACTGACATGGCCTTTTTGCATTACCGCGGCGCAGCTTTTCAAATCATGCGTAGTAACCAGTTGCCTACAAAGGAGCAACCCGACCCACTATGGGACATGCTACTAAGTTTTACCACTTCAAGTGAGGACCCAATCTCGGGTGGGCGACACAAAGTACTAGGATCCAAAGCGTTGAACATACCGCCGCAAACTTCCACCATTGCTTCGCATCTTCCAAAGGCAGTCGGCGCAGCTTATTCCATCGGGCTGGGCAAGCACATTACGCCCGAGCACCAAGCTTTAGATGATGAAAGCGTGGTGCTATGCAGCTTTGGCGATGCATCCTTAAACCACTCCACCGCACAAGGCGCACTGAACACCGCTAGCTGGCTTAGTTATCAGCAAGCACCGCTGCCGCTGGTGTTTGTTTGTGAAGATAACGGCATTGGTATTTCGGTGGAAACCCCTGAGAATTGGGTGCAAGTTAGCGTCACACAACGCCCTGCCTTACACTATATTAATTGCAATGGCTTAGATGTAGTGGCTACCTATCGCGCCGCGTGTGAAGCAGAGCAGCATGCCCTCAGCCAGCAACAACCTGTGTTTTTACATATGCAATGCGTGCGCCTGATGGGCCACGCCGGACCGGACACTGAACGCGCCTATTTAAGCAAACAGCAAATCGAGCAAAACGAAGCACACGACCCCTTGTTGTATACCGCAAGGCGGCTGATTAATGAGCAGATACTCAGCAACGATGAAGTTATTGCGCTCTATAACGGCATTGAAGAACGCACCTTTAGCACCGCTGAAAAAGCCATTAAGCGACCACGGCTTCAGGAGGCTAAGCAGGTAATGGCGAGCATTGTTCCGCCGAAGCGTACTTGCAAAAAACCGCCTGCTATCAGCAAAGCGCAGCGCGAAGCGGCCTTTGGGCAAGCGGACATGTTAGCAATCAACAAGCCACAGCACATGGCTAAGCTGATCAATTTCACGCTGACCGAGCTGATGCTAAAACACCCTGAACTGATCTTGATGGGCGAAGATGTCGGCCCTAAAGGCGGGGTGTATGGCGTCACCCAGCGACTGCACAAGCGTTTTGGTGCGCGTCGCGTGGTGGATACACTGTTAGACGAGCAATCCATTTTAGGGCTGGCCATTGGCTTAGCACATAACGGTTTTATACCGCTGCCTGAGATTCAGTTTTTAGCCTATTTACACAACGCCGAAGACCAGTTACGCGGCGAGGCGGCTACCTTGCCGTTTTTCTCTAATGGTCAGTACAGCAATCCGATGGTAGTGCGCATCGCCGGCTTGGGTTATCAAAAAGGCTTTGGCGGCCATTTTCATAATGACAATTCCTTGGCGGTGCTGCGCGACATCCCGGGCCTGATTGTGGCTTGCCCGTCGAACGGCCATGACGCCGCTTTGATGCTGCAAGAATGCGTGCGCCTTGCACGTGAAGAGCAGCGCATTGTGGCCTTTGTGGAACCGATCGCCTTATACATGACCAAAGATCTGCACGAGCAAGGCGACAACAGCTGGACGCAGGTGTATGCCGACCTCAAGTCCACGCAACGCATCGGTTTGCATGAAGTGGGGCAGTCTGGTAACGGTACTGATTTAGCTATTGTCAGTTACGCCAACGGCTATTACTTATCACGCCAAGCACAAGCCGATTTAGCCGCGCAAAACATCAACGCCCGCGTGATCGACCTGCGCTGGATTGCGCCGCTTGCTGAAGAAGCAATCTTAGCGGCCACCGCTGACTGCGACAAAGTGCTGATCGTGGACGAATGCCGCCGCTCAGGCTCACCCAGCGAAGCGTTGATGACCTTATTTAGCGAGCGCAGCGAACAGACCGTGCGGCGCTATACCGCTGAGGATAGCTTTATCGCTACCGGCCCCGCTTATGCGGCAACCTTACCGTCGCGTGAGGGCATCGTCGCCGCTGCGCAAGCTTTACTTGTTTCCTAAATTCTCATCTATTAACAATCTTCACAGATACAAAGGTTAATAATCATGAATGTACAAGAACTATTAGTATGCGAAAAAATCGGTGACGAAGGCGATCCTACACTTCCTGAAGCTTATGAAATGCTTTAAAATGCGTGGCAAGGCACCGCAGCAGATAGAGAAGTAGGCCTGCATCTTATGTACTATTCATGGGTTGGTCTTGTTGAGCCCGAGTTCGCCACGGGATTTTCAGAAAAGGAAAAAGTGTGGGGAGAACAGGAAGCGATTTTTTTAAAAACAGAGGTGTTTACGGGCTTGAGTTTCGCGATGCCGCTCAAAGATCTATGAAGCACGATCAGGATCCTAACAAGAAGGGTAGATACCTTTGGGTATATTGAGAAAGCATACGCCGGCAAACGACCCAAAATTATTTGTGAGCACTGATAATATATAAAAATCTTAAGTCGTCGATAGCAGCAATTAACTAAAAGCCTTTTTCAGGAGTTGTGCAAAACTTAACTGCGCCGGGGACAAGCTGCTGGTTTTGAACAATCTCAACTCGATCATGCCCAAATTTGGCAAGCCCCATTCCTCAGGTGCGCGCACCAACTCATTCGGCACCATGCCGTCCGTGATCACCGTCAAGCCCATGCCTGCTGCAACAGCGGCTTGCACGCTCATCGAGCCCTGCGCTGAAAATTGAATACGGTATGGCGTGCCCGATGTTTCAAAAACGCCTAAAATTAAATCACGGTATATGCAACGCTGTGGATGCAGGGCCAACGGAATAGGTCTGCCAGGCTGAAAATCAAAATCGGGGCTGGCGACCCAGATAAGCTCACGTGCGCCTAATCTCTCGCCACCGTAATGCTCAGGTGGAACCGTCGTCAGAGCAAGATCTAGCTGCTGATTCTCCACCATGTCCATTAAATCACGGCACATCAACATGGTCAGCTCGACATTAATTTCATTATCCATTGCCTGCGGTGCCATCACATCGCGAAACAGCGCGCGAGCTAATTCTTCAGGCACTCCAAGGCGCACTGATTCTTGGGTTTCAATTTGCTGCGCCATACCCAGCATTTGGTCGTGCGCACGTAACACTGCTTTGGCCTCGGGCAATAAACCTTGACCACTCGTAGTGAGTTGCAGAGTATGGTAATTACGGTGAAACAAACGCGCACCAAGCGTATTTTCTAGCTTCTTGATACGAAATGACAAAGCCGCTTGCGAACAGCTTAAGTTGTCTGCCGCCTTTGAAAACGAGCCAAGCTGGTCAGACAATACAAAACTGCGCAGAGCTAAAATATCGAGGGTATGATTCATCATGCGATGATGTTAAATAATTCTTATAGCAGCTAGAAGTATAATTCGTTTTACTTATAACTATAGTTTTTTTACTATTTTAGTATGCTAACTCACCTGTTATCACTATGAGTCAAACTAAGCCTAGTCAAGATACTGCACCAGAAGCCACTCAAGGCCGCCGTGGTGGTCGTAAAGCTCGCCGCGCTTTACGCAGTGAGCGCAGCAGCACCATGCTGCCCGCACTCAAACGCAAACTGCCACTAACTGAGCCAATGAGCGAGGAGCAGGTGCATAAAATCGATGAAGCATCCATGGCGATATTAGAAGACGTGGGGGTGGTGTTTCGTGACCCTGCTGCCTTGGCTGATTGGAAAAAGGCGGGCGCAGACGTGCGTGAAGAAACTGTGCATCTTGATCGTGACTTAGTGCGCGAGCTGATTAAAACCATCCCCAGTAGCTTCACTTACCACGCCCGCAACTCCGAGAATAATCTGCCCTTTGGCAACGACCACAGCATTTTTGTGCCCATGACAGGCGCGCCATATTTGCGCGATTTAGACGACCAACGTCGTGGCCCCACGCTGGATGACTTAGCCAATTTCCATAAGCTTAGTCACCTGTGCCCTGCCATTCATTCCAGCGCGCATCACATTGTGGAACCGATGGACCACGTCATCTCGCACCGCCATTTGCGCATCACCTATTCGTCGATGAAGTACTCCGATAAAACCTTTATGGGCATGACCACCTCGCCCAAGAATGCCGAAGATGTGATGCAAATGTGCTCCATTTTATTTGGTGAAGAATTTATGGAAACACACGCCGTGGTTACCGGCAACTGCAACGGCAATTCCCCCTTGGTGTGGGACGAAACCATGCTGGGCGCGATGCGCGCCTTTTGCAAACGCAATCAGCCAGTGCTGTGCTCGCCATTTGTTCTGGGCGGCGCTAACACACCCGCTTCCACCGCACCGGCGGTGGCGCAGCTTAATGCCGAGGCGCTGTCGGCCTTAGCTTATACCCAAGTGGTGCGTAAAGGCTGCCCAGCCATTTATGGGCACTATTTGTCCACCGTCTCGATGCAGTCGGGCGCGCCAATGGCTGGCACGCCAGAGATCAGCTTGATGAACTTTATGATTGGCCAAATGGCGCGTTTTTATGATGTGCCTTGGCGCACCTCCAACACCTTGGGCGGTGCCAAAACCTTTGATGCGCAAGCAGGTTATGAAAGTGCCACTACCATGATGGCGGTGCTGATGGCAGGGGCAAATTACCTCTGGCATAGCGCCGGCTGGAACGAGGCGGGCATGCACTGCTCAATGGCCAAGTTTGTGGTGGACGCCGAGCAGTGTGCGATGGGTTATCGCATGGCCGAAGGTATCCGTTGGGACGACTTTAACGAAGCCCTGGCCGCTGTGCGCGACATCGGCCCGGGCGGGCATTATTTGGGCCATGCCCACACCCAAGACAATTTTCAGCGCGCGTTTTTTATGCCGACGCTATTCGACAATAACTCAATTGAACAATGGACCGCTGAAGACAGCAAAGAAATCACCCAGCGTGCGCTGGATGAAGTCAAAGCGATGCTGAATGATTATGAAGAGCCGAAACTGGATGAGGGCGTGGACGAAGCTTTGCGCAACTATGTTGCACGGCGCGAGCGCGAGATTCCTGCGGTGGAGGCGTTGAATGATGAGTATTAAGTGCGCGCCGAAAAGCTCGCGTCAATAAGTAATCAGCTGCCTCGCGTAGAATTAACCCGCTCGATTAACTCCTCACCGCTCTCCATCCGTTCGGAATAACGGTCTACTAATGTATTGCTGCATCCACGTGTGAGATAAGTGAACTTCACTAGCTCTTCCAGCACATCCACAATGCGGTTGTAAAATGCCGACGGCTTCATACGATCATCATCGCCAAACTCTGAAAAGGCTTTCGGCACCGATGATTGGTTGGGGATGGTGAGCATGCGCATCCAGCGGCCCAGCACCCGCAACTGATTAACCACATTAAAGCTTTGCGAACCACCGTTCACCTGCATCACCGCCAGTGTTTTACCCTGTGTGGGCCGCACGGCGCCCATTGATAAGGGAATCCAATCAATTTGCGCTTTAAAAATGCCTGTCATTGCACCATGGCGCTCCGGCGACGCCCATACCATACCCTCGCTCCATTGCGCCAACTGCCGTAGCTCTTGCACCTTAGGGTGATCCGCTTCTACCGAATCGGGCAAAGGCAATCCCTCGGGGTTAAATATTTTTGTTTCCGCACCTAAGTATTGCAGAACTTCAGCGCTTTCTTGTGCAACCAGCCTAGAAAATGAGCGCTGCCTTAGCGAACCATAGAGCAGCAAAATGCGCGGCGCATGACCGTCATCATCAGCGGTGATGTAAGGCTGCGGGTCGATGGGCTGCAAGCACTTGGAGTCAATATTATTCGGGGCTAAGTTGGTCATAGGTTACTCTTAGATTCGGCCGATTCGTTGGTGGTCATCAAAGCTTGTTTAAAAAGGCATTGCACTTTGCGCAATTATCGCAGATGCTAGAATAATAAACATAAGCCATAAAACAAAAACATGCGTCGCCTAAACGCTCTACTATTCTGCTTTATCCTGCTGCTGATCACCGCCCAAAGCAAGGCGGCCGAGCCTGCTGCGCAGTTTAACATCGCCAGTTTTAATATCCATTACAGTTTGGCGAAGCGCTCGAAAAATGATTGGGCCCCGCGCAAACAGGCAGTGAGCGCAGTACTGCAAGAGATGGGTGCCGACATTATTGCCTTTCAGGAGATGGAAACCTTTGAGGGCAATCAATTCAGTAATCTCAACATACAGCTGGATTGGATTCAGCAAAGCGTGAAGGGCTATGGTGTGGCGGCGGTGGGCAAACCTGAAATCTACCCCAGCACCCAGCCTATTTTGTATAAAAAGGCGCTGTTTACGGTAGAAGAACAAGGCTTTTTCTTTTTCTCAAAAACGCCCGATGTGATTTACTCTGAGCAGTGGAACGGCGGCTATCCTTATTTTTGCAGCTGGGTGCGATTCACGCATTTGCCAAGCAACCAACAATTTTATGTGTTGAATGTACACAACGACTTTCGCAGTTACAAAAACCGCCTTAGAACATCGACACTGATTGTTGAACGTTTACAACCGCTGCAACAATCGGGCTTGCCCATTATCGTGCTGGGTGATTTTAACGAGCCTGAAGGTTTTAAAACTCTCGATATTTTGCAAGAAACAGGTTTAAAGTTGGCACCACCGCAAGGCGCTACCAATCGGGTGTTAGGCTTTAACATCTTGCCTGCAATCGATCATATACTTGCGAATGAGCGAGTGCAGTTTGCTGCGGATATCAAGGTGTGGCGCAGCAAGTACGATGGTGTGTATCCTTCTGACCATTACCCACTGAGTGTGGATGTGCAGTTTTAACTCATACTAGTGGCTGTCATGAAAGTCTCTTCATCTAATCCATTGTTCAACCCTGAGTTATACAAGCAGGTGACTAAGCCGCCTGCCGAAGCCAGTACCTTGCCCGCAGGTTGCTATACTGACGACGAATTCTTGCAAGCCGAACTGCAATTAATCGCCATAGTTGGTGCGGAGCAGGCCGCGAAGACAGCGTGCAACAGCCTGGAGATTACACCGCGCTGGAGGTGGCCGGTGTGCCAATTATTTTGCTACGCGATCATGATAATACCCTACGCGCTTTCGCCAACAGCTGCAGCCACCGCGGCACTCAATTACTTGAGGGGCAAGGAAAATGTAAGGCGATTCGTTGCCCATTCCATAGCTGGACCTTTGATTTAGACGGCACGCTGCTGGGCGCACCCCACATGCAAGAAGCAAAAAACTTTGACCCTACTGATTACCCGCTCACCCCAGTGCGCGTGCAAAGCCATGATGGCTTTGTATTTATCAATATCGATGGCCAAGCGATGCCGCTGGACGAGTGGCTGGGCAACTTTTCTGATTTGCATGCCCCATGGAATTTAAAAGACTTAGTGACTGCCCGCTGCACCACCTTTACGGTAGATTTCAACTGGAAGATTTTTCTGGAAACCTTTAACGAGTACTATCACTTATCAACTGTGCATCCACACTCCATTGACTATCTCTACAACCACCCTGACCCTGCCGATGATGTGCTAGGCGAGTACACAAGTCAATTTGGCAGCCATGAAGGCACAGGCGGCTTGATCTTGGATGACAAAGATGCATTTCGTGGTTTTGAGCCAATTAAAAGCTTAAGCGGTCGTAA
>CALIFM010000121.1 GCA_938021685.1 uncultured Gammaproteobacteria bacterium
CTCAATTGTTGATTGAATCAAAAAGAAGGTGTGCGTTGTGTTTTGGTTTGTATAATTCACTTGAGGTGTTTCAAGGCCAAATTGCTCATATCGATCAAAATAACAAAAATAGTTCTTTAGACAATTTGATTTTTCTTTGCCTTCCCCACCATGACCAATACGACTCTACTACAAGCCAATCTAAAGGCTTGACTAAATCTGAACTCATTCAATACAAAACTGATCTATACAAAGCGTTAGGCGAGATGCCGGATCCAAGCTTAAATGAAAAAGAGGAATTGTTGATTTCTAAATTTCTTGTAGACAATTTTTTTCTTCTTCTTGACTTTGCTGCCAAGCATCCTGATCGGGAAAAACTAGAGTTTATGCTAGAGTTAATGGAAAGTGATCTGTTAAAACAACATGTTCGATCAGCTTGGAAAATACTAAAAACGCCTATTTCAGCTTATGAAACCAAAGAGTTTAATTTAAAAGGAATAACAAGATTAAGCGCGATCTCAGAAGACCTTCACGACAGCAGAACAGATGTTAATGGCGACTTAGCTCTTGTGCTAAAACTATCACTTGCGACGCTCAAGCACTTTTCACCAGAAGATAAAATTAAGTGTATTGCTAATGTTAAATCTGAAAACTTAAGAAGTTTTTACTCTCAATTAGGCGCTGAAAGTATCGATATTACTCACCATCAACTATGAGTATATGTTTCACCATTAGGCTGCATTTACTGTTCGCTCGGATACGTTTAGCAGGCTCGCGGCTTCTGCTCGGCTAACCTACTGCAAATTTGCAGTAGATCTAAGGTCAGTTCTAGCACCGATTTCCATATTAGCCAACTTAGCCGCAACCATGGCACCCTACGATTCGCTACTCACCCACCAAACCAGCCGCTCTAGGCACTCGTTTCTTAATAGTGTTAGTTGATACTAAAATCTGATTCTCCACCACTTTGCGTACCTGTTCAGCCGTCTGCTTTGGGTTCTGATCGCCATTGATGTGGATGTCTGTTTTGATACTATTATTTACAGTTTGATTTTGTGCGATCTGTTTTTGGTTAGCGATTGATGGCTTGCCCACTCGATCGGCTATCATGGTGCCGTCTTTGCCCGCAAACGGCATCATCGCTACTTTTTCAGCCGTCAAGGCATTGCGCATAAACCCTTTGCCTTTATCCACCCAAAATTTATATTTCCCTTCATACAAACTAAACTCCATACGACCTAAGTTGTCTTCAACTTGAAGTTCATTCCAAATGTCATCTATTGTTAGTGTTTCGCTCATTTCATTACTCCAATATTGACCACCTCCACGCGCAAAGACCATTCCTAACGTGCTTAGCAGTGTTTAAATTAAGTTAACTATTGCAATTCACTCAGAAAATCCCGAGCCTGCGCTATGGTTTGCTTCACCTTTTGTTGCCTTTCTCGCTCAGCCTTGGAGTAAAGCCCGTGTATCCAATTGCCACAACGCGCTCTGCCAGCGGCTGTTTTAGGGCCAGTAGACTTTCCGCCATGTAAACGGCAGCGCCCATTCTTCATACCAACAAGCTGACAAGGTGTACCTTTACGAGTTTTTGCACCACATTTAGGCAGATGTGCAAACGGGTTATGAGGTTTATTTGGTTTTTTCACTGACAACCCCCTCGGCCCCCACTTCAAGCTCTGAAATCTTTGCATTTGCTTCAACCGTGCCAATCACCGCTTGCCCACCTTTATGAACGTGTACGTGTTCCACAGTCATTTTTTGTTGGCCTTTTCCTCGGTGCTTATCCAATGCGGCCATTTGTGCCGCAAATGTTCGGCTTAGCTTATTGACCTCGCGTAAGTACAAAGTCACACCTGCAAGCGTTTGGTCTTTGAGTAGGGCTAGCTTGGCTGATTGCATTGATAAAGTGTGGACGGCAATCATTTGATTAACCAGCAAAGCTTCAACCGCATCTTTTGGCTTGATTTGGGCTATTAATGCAAGAGCTGCGTTAGTCGCAGGCTCTAGGTCAGCATCGGTTTGCTGAATAAAACTCGTTAGCTCCCCGGTTAAATGCTGGCTAACTGCTGGGCTAGGTGTTCCATAAATCTGGGCTAATTTCCCTGCAAACAGATTGCTATCAATAGCTACATCACCGGTCACGTTTGGCGCACCTAGACAGCCAGTTTCAGGGTCTTTTATTGCATAGGCTGGTGCTTGCTCGCCGTTCCTGCTGAATGTGACTTGCTTAACAATCTCTTGATCGCTTTTTGATAACTTATCGAACGCTTCCTGCTCTCCAATGGGGGCTTTGTTTACTGCGGTTAATAAATTTTTGGTTGATTTCATTGGTAGCTCTTTCATTTCAATAATAAATATCAATATTCATAATATAGTTAAAATTAATCACTATGGTTATCATACTCACGCATTAATGCCCCAAAAGCAGGCACGCTTAGCCATGCTGTCCAATCAATATCGGGGTACTGGTCTGGCAGGTGGTTCGATATTTCACGCAGCGGCACGATAATGCACCATTGTTGCCGATCAGCCCTAAAAGCCAGCAGGGGCGTTTTATTCGCTTTTTCGGCTTGGTCTAGGGTTCGCTGCCACCAATCGCTTATCAGGCCGTCAGTTGCTTGTCGGTAACGCTTGCACTCGATTGAAAAACGATTAAGTCGATTAGCAATCACACAATCACTCAACACGCGCAAGTCACAGCCACCATTGCGGGATTGCTCTAAGTTGCGCTCAAGCTTCACACCTAATTCAGCCTCTAGGGCTTTGGCAACTAAATGTGCCCCCCTGCCAAACGTGCCAAAGTGCCAAACCCCCCTCGGCCATTTCCAGTACCGTGCCCTGCAAAGCGAATAAGCACGGGGCTTTGGCAGCTTTGGCAACCTTGGTGGCTTTAGTACCTTTAATACCTTTTTACCTATATAGGGGAGGCAGAATATAAGTGCCATACCCCCCCCTTTGGCAACGGTAAAATTATTCATTCTCACCACCCAATGGAATTACTTTGGCAGTACCAGTAAAGCGGCTGTAAACCTTGGCATTGCCATTCTCTCGATCTGTCCTTACCGTAAGCCATTGAATTGCGTTTTTTGGGTCTGAGCCTTCCTTGAGCGATCTAACTGCTGATTTCTGTCCTATGCCGTCTTGATTCACAAATGCAACAATATCCTTTTGTACCGTAATTCCTTGATCTATGGCCCCAAGAATTGCTGCCTTGATCGTGCCATCAGGGTCAAATTTGCGTTGTTGCTCTTCTGCAATGCTGCCGCGCTTAACGTCTTCAAAATGTTCTAGGTGTTCGACCTGCCTAGTTTGCAGATCAAGCTCGAAGCTATGTTTGCGAATTACGCCCCGCGACTTGTCGGGATACGCCGAAATAACCTGCACTGTTGCAGTCTTGGAGTATTCCAAATAAATAAGATCATCCACGTCACTCCGTAAGTCGCCCGTGCCTTCGTAAATGAGGTCGCCTTCTTGGTCGCGGTACTTGTTAGCATGACCCAGCAATATCACCGTAGCGCCCCTTGTAGTGAGCCTGCGTAGCATTTTGTAAAACGATTTACTACCGCCTTTGCTCATTACATCAGCGCATTTTTTGAGTGTGTCTAGTATCACCACAATGTTGCCAACGTCGCGAGCATCGGCTAATTGCTCAAGCGCTTGCATAGCTTCATCAATACTGCGGCCCACTTTCATATCGGGGCATACGACTAAATAGCCGTGATCGCGTGCTATTTTTTGGTGTCGCTGGATTTCTTGCGCAGACGCATCTAAATTGAAATACAGGCAATGCTTGCCAGTCTCAACAAACTGCTGCGCTAAAAACATCGCAATAGCCGTCTTGCCTGCGTTTGGCTCTGCTATTAATGCAATGATATGGCCATCAATAATAAAATCATCAAATAAATAACGCTGGCCTTGTATGTCTTTCACATCGCTGTCGGTCACAATAAAACCCTCCAATAGTTCGTTAGCACAAGGTTGCCCTTCACGCGGGCTAAACGATTTTTCAGCTTCATCTAACAAACTCACGCTGCTGCCCTCAGTTCGGGTGCGTCATGCCTCAGTAGCAATCCGTCTTGTGCTGCCTTGGCCATTGCTTGATTAACGATCGCAGACGCTTCACGAAAATCGATTGTCTCGCTATCGGTCAACGGGCGCTGTTGCTGAATTTCTACGGCTATTTGCAGCGCCTTTATTGGTACGGCTATAGCCTTAAGCGTTTCGCGAGCATTGGCAAAATGCCGCCGTTGGCGTGAAGCTGGACCAGTTGAATGGGTCAACGGCTTATCGAATAAGTCGCCCATTGTCAGCCCCAAAGCCCCGATGACTTCGTGGCATTCGCAGCCAGCAAAACAATGAATCAACACGCAGTCGTCAACTTGCTTGATTGATAAACTCGGTCCTCGGTCTTCATGCGCTGGGCATCGAGCCTGCCATTGGCCGGTGCCAGTTTGTTTGACGGCTTCTAAGCGGTCTAGAAGTTTGGCGGCGCTCATTGAATAGCCCCGCGCCGCTGCTGAAAATGCAATAAAAGTGCATTGGCTTTATCAATCTGATCTTCTGGCAACCAATATTTAGCTACTGTAGTTTTCGCACCTTGATAACCGCGCACTGTGATCGTTTCGCGGTCAATCCTCACATGGTGCTTATTCTGAATCGTGCTAACAGTCAAATTTATTGCGTGATCATGCAACTCAATTTCAGCCTGAAACCGATGCCCAACCCAGCCGTTAATAAAAGCCGATAATACTCGCACAATTTTCGTGGGTGGTCTGGTATAATGATTGCTGTTAAAGCTGCTCTGCTTGACTCCCTGAACACCCAGCCTCGCCGCTGGGTTTTCTTTGTGACCATCCATTAGGCTGCTCCCGCCAATGGCTCACCAACTCGGTGATTTGCAAGGAACGTATCAAGATCATTGCGGCTGTAATAAACCAAGCGGCCGATCTTATAAAAGGGAAGGTCATATCGGCCTGTTGTAGCCCATACTGCAAGGGTGCCAGTAGTAACGCCGATGTAGTTAGCCGCCTGCTTGCGAGTTAAGCGTGTTTCGGGAGTAATAATATCTGCCATCATTAAACCTCTGTGGTTTGTTGTTGATGGCGTTATTTTTAGATATTCACTCTAGAATAGAAATTTTTACAAAAAATCTTATATCTTTTTATTTAAATCATACAAATCAATTGGTTATGTTTTTCTATTTCAACATGGATTCATTAATTAAGGATTCGATGGTTTTAATTTTCGGGACTTCGGTATTTATTAAATGTAATTCATTCGCTTTTTTAACAATCAATTTAACAAACTTCGCACGCGATGCCACTTTTGGCTCTATGTTAATCATACGGTAATTTAGTTTGCGACATAAATCACAAACAAACTTAGTATTACCATGAGGCTTTTTAGCTAATTCGCTCTTAATGGAATCGACATTGTATTTATTTATTGTTGAAGACAAAAAATCGATCAAATTGTCGATTGTCTCATGCGTAATTGAATGGTCTTTGCCATAACGTGCTATATGGTTTTTCAGATCCGTACTGCCGATGTATATCCCTTTGTTTTCCGTTTTAAATAATTTAGGTTCTTTAAATTGAAGCAAACATTCATATAACATTTTTGCATCTTCAACAAATCTTAAATTACTTTCTAACACGCCAAAATTTTTAGTTTTTGTCTCAAATAGTGGTGACGAGAGAATGGAGACATAGCGTGTAGCATCTGCGCTAGGGTAAGCATTTAAAATTCTTCTCTCTAACCATTTTTCAAATTTCTTTATGTCTTTTTGCCTTGCAAAACGATTACTAATTATGGCTTCTGACAACGATTTATATTTTTTGCTCAAAATTACCCCTCAACCCCTAAATTAAATCACCAAGCCAGCCAGTAGTGTTCTGGTATTCGGAAGCTACCCTAGGCTTGGTAAAACTTACTTGCCCGCTTTCTTTAATGGCGTAACATTTGAATCTATTGGCTCGTCCTTAAAAGACATCATAGAGCGCGCCGCTTGTTCCATTGATTCGCGCACTGGGTCAAGATTAAGCCTCGAATAAACGGCAGCGGCTTGCGTGGATTTTTGGCCTAGGCTTTTAGCAATCACCGTTAAGCTGGTTTGATTAATAGCTTGCCAGCTACCCATTGATCGACGTAAATCATGCAAGCGCAAGTTTTCAATGCCTGCGCGATCTAACAGCTTGCGCCAAGCTCGTTTTGGGTCTGCTAGATGGCCCTTTTTCCCACGCGATGGGAATACCCACTCGCTTGTGATTCTTTCTCTACGAGCAATCAGCGTTTGAAGTGCGGCTGGTATTAATGGTATGTTGGCAGGTTCTTGGCTTTTGGTGTTTGGTATACGCCATACCTCTTGTGTTAAATCAATATCCTCCCAGCGCATACTTAAGATGTTCTCTTTGCGTGCGCCGGTCATCAATGAAAGCAAAACATAATCTCTAATCGTTATGTTGTCCTCATTTGCCAGGGCATCAAAGAATTTAGGCAATTCATCAGTTTGTAAAAACCTGTCTCGTGATTCCTCTTTAAAGCGCTCAATGCCCCACGCTGGGTTCTCGCCCGAATAGTGGCGCTTCTTGGCTAGCCATGTATAGGTTGCCTGTAATACGGCCACCACACGGTTTGCTATGTACTTGCCACGGTTTTTGCCAATATTCGCGTGTAAGCGATCAATGTCTTGGTAGGTGATTGCCGTAAGCCTCTTATTACCCAGCTTGCCAACGTGGAGCTTATACATTCGCTCATATTCTTCTATCGTTCTAATAGCGCGGTGTGGCTTTACCTGCTTATCCATAAATAAAGCAAAGCCCTCATCAAGGGTCATCTCTGCTTTAATATCGCGCTTTTGCTGTACTGGGTTTTCACCTCGTGCCAATTTACTCAAAAACTCTTGCGTAGCTTTCTGTGCGTTCTCTACGCTTAATTTAGGGAATTTGCCAAGTGTCTTGTATTCGGGCCTGCCATCTATACGGCATCTAATAATAAATGTCTTAGAGCCCGTATGAGTAACGCGCATGGATAACCCCTGCTGCGTGCTGTCATGGTAGGTAACTCTTTTGCCTTTTGGTGGTAAAGGCAAGTTTTTCAGTTTGAGCTTTCCGAATTTGATATTATTGCTCATAGTGAAAATGGGTACACGGCGGGTACACGGCTTAGATAAACTTTAGTAAAACTCTGTAAAGCTCATTTTATCATAAGTCCTTATTTTATATAACTATGTATAACCATGTTAAACGTTATAAATACACATACCGTCAAACTTTTAATCAGGTGGTCGGGCGTTCGAGCCGCCCACGCCCCACCATTTTGCATCTAGACTCGAACACCTAAGTGATTTCCTTGCTATATTTATCGCCTTACAATATTTTAAATATTTTGTTTTCAATTCCGAATTTTATATAGTTAAATATGATAAGCCACGACTATAAAGCTATCTACTTGCACATCGGTAAAACTGGTGGCGTATCTATTGAACGGATGCTGATAGATGAAGAACGCGATGCAAACATTACGAATCGTGACATTATGTTTGGTTATGACAAAGGGGAAGGCATTTACCTTCAGCATGCCACTGCTGCAATGACACGCCAATTAGTTGGCGACAAAATGTTTGATGAATATTATAAATTTGCCCTAGTTCGCAATCCTTATAGCCGTATGCTGTCCGCTTATCACTACCTTTATAAACAGCATGAAAAACGGTTTGGCAGCTTTGCCGGCTATATAAAAGCACTGCCAGATATTGTTAATAAGCCCCAGGTACAAAAAGCATCGCACCATATACCGCAGACCTTTTATACGCATATAGATGGGGTGCAAGTTTGCGATTATGTTGGAAAATTTGAAGACTTACCGCTTTCAATTGAGCCAGTTCGTGCGCATTTAAACATCGAGAACAAATTGGAAAAACACAATGCTAGTCGCAGAGTCAACTGGAGTCGCCGTTCAGCTGCTTCTTATTACAGCAAGCCAATGCAGCAGATCATGAAGGAGGTGTTTGCCAGTGATTTTGAGGCCTATCAATACTCGACCGATCCCAAAGACATTCCTCATGATTTTTGGAAGGCCAACCTAAAAGCGGCGAAGATTGTCAGCAAGCCTTACGTGAACAAAGGACGCCGACTAGCGAAACGTCTAAAAAACAAGCTACGCTAAGTCACGCACGTTGCATTGCTAATTAGCCGCGGCGAATTGAAGACCCTGTAAAGCTAATTTGAATGCGGTAAACGGCTTTTTGGGTGTTATGGATTTCACCCGTTTTTAAGTCCACTCGCTCAGGCACGGCATGCAGCTGTTTATCAACCGTAGCGTGAAAACCACGCTCGGAAAACACATCAATCAACATCGCAAGGGCAATCGGATCTTCAAAAGCTTCATCTTCCGTGCTGATGCGCGCATTGCCTGAAACAGCGTGTCGCTCAATGATCGGTACAAAGCTTTCGTTAATAATGCCCACGACCTTAGAAAACAATTTTTTGTTGTTTATCTCATAGCCATCCAATCGTTTCACCAGTTCTTGGCGTGCATGCAAGGTGATTTCATGCGCAATTGGCAGAGGGCTTAGGCGGTCAAAAGTCTGCGGGTCTAATTCCAGTGAACTTTGATAACGTAACTCCTTGCTGACATTCGCTTCTACTTCTTTAATAGGGCCTTCGGCGTTGATGAAATGATAATGGTAAATTTCCTTCAGCGACTGCAAGGCATCCCAAGTTTGCTCTTTAAATACTCGGTAACGCGCAGTGGCACTTTCAATTTCGACGTCTGTTTCTCGAATTTGCAGCTTCTTTCCTACACCTGTTTCCTCAACCTTTAAATTGTGCTCAACGATCTCTTTACCACGGTGCAGCTGACGCTCAACACTAGTTTTTTCGGTCACAAACAGTACCATAGCGTGGATAATGGGCCGACGAAAATTGATCGCCAGCGGGGTGTTAGAATACTCGGTGTATAGCAGGTTGATCTTGTCTACCAACATCTTTAAGCATTCGACTTGTACTTGTGTGCGAGGAAAACCGTCCAGCAAAGCACCATCACGGTACTCGGCCTTTAGAAGCTCACGAAACACCAATTCAACCACTTCTTTGTCGCCCACTAATTTACCCGCATCCTTGATAGCCTGTGCTTCAGGTGAGCTTAACAAGCTACTCACGATAATAGGAGGGCAAGTCAGCCCACGCGACTTGAGGATAAAATTAGTTTGCGTACCCTTACCCGAGCCCGGCGCACCACCCAGCAAAATCAACTCTTTAGGGAAATGAAGTTGTTCATAGCCAAAGGCTTCGACCAGCGACTCCCACACCGTTCTAAAAATAACTTGTGCGTCTTTAATCTCCAATAAATTAGGTTGATTAAGGTTTTCTTTGTTGGTGTCTGCCGTCATGTTTAAATGCGTTTAATATGCAATACAAGTTAAGTGTCCAATTTTAAACCGAAATGCCATGACAATCTGCTATTAATCTGCCTGAGTGAAAGCATTTATAATCGATTATCTTGCTTAACTCGGGTCACAAAATAGTCTAACTTGAACATTAGCTTTATACTTGAAGCAACGAATCCTCACACTTAGACATTTTGCTTAAATAATGTGCATTTGAAAACTGGCAAGACGCCGGCTCACCACAAGCTTATGAAAAAGCCGATAACGTGTATTTACAAGCCTTGGAAGAATACGTGCCGCCAGAACTGGATGAATTTGTTGCCAAACGCATAGCCCAAAACGGTATCAAAACCGATTTCTAGCGGCTAGGCGTGTCTTACTCAAGCCGCCATTCTCAACTTATTTGGGCTAACTAAATTAAACGTTGAAACGAAAGTGCAGCACATCACCGTCTTGCACTTGGTAGTCCTTACCTTCTAAACGCAGCTTGCCCGCTTCCTTCGCACCTTGCTCACCTTTGTGATCAATGTAATCTTGATAGGAAATAGTTTCCGCACGAATAAAGCCTTTTTCAAAATCAGTGTGGATCACACCAGCCGCTTGCGGCGCTAAAGCATTGTTTGGAATCGTCCATGCACGCAGTTCTTTAGGCCCAGCAGTGAAGTAAGTAATCAAGTTTAATAGACTGTAGCCAGCAAAAATCATGCGATCAAGGCCTGCTTGCTCCAAGCCCATTTCTTCCAAAAACAAGGCTTGCTCTTCCTCGTCTAGCTCAGAAAGCTCTTGCTCAATGGACGCACAAATTGGCACCACCTGCGCACCTTCTTTAGCCGCATATTGCTCAACAGCAGCCAAGTGCGGATTATCGCTAAAGCCTTGTTCATCCACATTCGCCACATACAACATCGGCTTGGAGGTCAACAAAAAAGTTTGTTTTAATAAGGCTTGCTGTTCATCATCTAACTCTAAAGTGCGTACTGGCAAACCCGCATCCAGTTGCGCTTTAAGCACCAGCAAGAATTCGTGCAGGCGGATTTGTTCTTTATCGCCTGCCTTCGCTGCTTTTTGTGCTTTCTGCAGCGCCTTATCAACACTTTCCATGTCCGCCAAGATCAGTTCGGTACTGATAGTTTCAATATCTGATAACGGATCAATCTTATCAGCAACATGGGTAATGTTTTGATCTTCAAAAGCACGTACCACATGTGCAATCGCTTCCACCTCGCGAATGTGTGACAAAAAACGGTTACCAAGGCCTTCACCTTTTGAGGCTCCTTCCACAAGGCCTGCAATATCAACAAATTCGATGGTCGTCGGGATTACTTCCTTGGACTGCACGATATCCCATATCGCCTTCATGCGTGGATCAGGCACATTCACCATGCCCACGTTTGGCTCAATAGTGCAAAACGCATAATTAGCCGCTTGAGCCGCCTGTGATTTAGTTAATGCATTAAATAAAGTGGATTTACCCACATTTGGCAACCCTACAATGCCGCAACGAAAACCCATGTTTAGTGCCTCTAAATAACCAAAATTGTTAGTACTTGCTAGGTGCTGCTTGAGCCCTTATTGCTGATGCAATGCGTTCATCGCTTTAGCAAAATCGCCATCTTGAATATCGCTCCAATACAACATAACGCGGTCCATCGCCTCATCAATTAAATTAAACTCAGCCACTGGCGGGCGCTTCAACACCTCACTCACCACATCTTGTGAGTTAGCCGGCCGGCCCACACCAATGCGTAGACGATTAAAATCGTTATGGCCTAACAAACGAATAATATCACGCAAGCCATTATGACCGCCGTGACCACCGCCAACCTTTAACCGCACAGTACCAGGCGGTAAATCGATCTCATCATGCACCACCAATATATTTTGTGGTTCAATTTGATAAAACTTGGCAAACGGCACTAAGGATTCGCCGCTTTTATTCATGAACGTTTGCGGCGCAATAAGGCGTAATGCGTTTGTGCGTTTGGGTGATTTAGCCTGCTCACCAATCAAGGCTTTAAAACGAGTGTTGCTTGCCAAGCTGATCGACAGATTATCTGCCAGCTTGCCCAAAAACCAAAACCCGGCATTATGCCGGGTTTGGGCGTATTTGTCGCCAGGGTTACCGAGACCACAAACAAGCTTAATACCGCTCATTATAGGCCCCAAGCTTAGCGATTAACGTAAGGCGGATTAGCCCTCGTCGTTACCCTCAGCAGCACCTTCAGCTGTTTCGACTTCAACGCCTTCTTCACCCTCTTCGCCTTCAACTTCCTCTTCTTCTTCAACAGCAACAATCTGAGCGCTGCAACTTACAATCACCGCAGTTTCATCACCACCTGAAATCAGGTAAGAGCTTTCTACGCCCTCAGGCAAGTTTAAATCGGCATATGAAATAGAATCACCTAAATGCAATTCACTTACATCGATTTCAATGAACTCGGGCAAGTCGTCAGGCAGACACACCACATCAAAGTCATTAAAGGCACGGGTGATCATGCCCTTTTCCATTCTTACACCCACGCATTCTTCTTCACCAGTGAAACGAATCGGAATATTCATGGTCAGCTTTTCTTTACGGCTCACGCGCATAAAATCAACATGCATAACCTTTACATCCGACGCCGGATGCATTTGTACATCACGCAGCACCACCTTTTCCGTGTTGCCGTCAATAGTCAATTGCAAGATTGAGCTGTGAAACGCATCTTTCTCAAGCGCATTCAAAATCTTGTTATGGTCCATCTGGATGTTGGCATTGTCTTCACCTGCGCCGTACACCACACCTGGTACTAAACCCGCATGGCGCTTGCGACGTGATTCACTAGTGCCGCTTTTTTGACGACTAATTGCATCGAACGCTAATTGATTACTCATTGTTAATTCTCTTTAAAATATCTTGTCTAATTTATCTTGTCTGCCTAACTACTTACTACTCAACAAACAAGTTACTAATTGAATCGCCGACCGCCACACGGCGCATCGCTTCGGCCAAAATTTGTGCAATGCTAAGCTGCCGAATCTTTGGACAGGCACGCGCCTCGCGGCTTAGCGGAATCGTGTTGGTCACCAACACTTCATCCAGCTCTGAATTGGTAATGCGCTCGATCGCCGGCCCAGATAAAACTGGATGCGTGCAACATGCCATCACCTTCACCGCACCATGGTCTTTCAAGGCCGATGCGGCTTGGCATAGCGTATTGGCCGTATCCACCATGTCATCCATCAACACACAAGCACGGTCTTCAACGTTACCGATGATGTGCATCACCTTGGCCACATTGGCTTTCGGCCGCCGCTTGTCGATGATGGCCAAATCTGTTTCCAGCTGCTTGGCCATCGCTCTGGCTCGCACCACACCCCCAACGTCTGGTGACACCACCATCAATTTAGGGATTTGCTGACGATACAAATCACTAATCAAAACCGGCCCACCATATATATTGTCCGTAGGGATTGAAAAGAACCCCTGAATTTGGTCGGCATGCAAGTCCATTGTCAGCACTTGCGTGGCCCCGGCTTGACTAATCATCTTCGCCACCAACTTGGCCGAGATCGCCACCCTTGCTGTGCGCGGACGACGGTCTTGGCGGGCATAGCCAAAATAAGGCACCACCGCAACAATTCGATTGGCCGATGCACGTTTAAGCGCATCCACCATAATCAGCAACTCCATCAAATTGTCGTTGCTGGGCGCACAAGTAGGCTGAATCACGAACACATCGCGCTTGCGCACGTTTTCCATGATCTCCACACTGATCTCGCCATCACTAAAGGTCGAAACCTGTGCCTTACCAATCGGCAAGCCTAAGCGATCCACGACTTCACGACTCAAGTCCGGGTTGGCGTTACCGGTAAACACCGTCACGTCCTCCAAGCCGCTTAACTCAAGTCGATCGTTGTTCGCTATGCTGTGCATATAACCCTTGCCGCGTTAACCTACCTTTTGGGGCGGTAATAATTTACTATTATCATCGCCACCATAAATATGGCTGGGGTACCAGGATTCGAACCTGG
This sequence comes from uncultured Gammaproteobacteria bacterium, assembly GCA_938021685.1. Taxonomy (GTDB): domain Bacteria; phylum Pseudomonadota; class Gammaproteobacteria; order Arenicellales; family Poriferihabitantaceae; genus JAAELZ01. Next base: position 13,385 of record CALIFM010000121.1, read on the forward strand.
GAATGCTGGAATCAAAATCCAGTGCCTTACCGCTTGGCGATACCCCAATATTTATATTATAGACGCTTCGCGTCTTTAATTTATCTCTCGTTTTCGCCCCTACTTCATCATTACAAATGCGGATGCGCATTTAAGCTGCGCGCCACAAAGCCTGTGCCTTGCTGGTCGCTTTGCAACCAGTCATCTAAAATGGCTTTCGCTTGCTGCTGCGAATCACACCCTAAAAACACGCTGGCCCCGCTGCCACTCATCCGCGCCTCACCGTAATGGTTAAGCCAAACTAAGGCTTTGCCCACCTGCGGATATAAGGCGCAAGTTACCGGCTCAAGATCATTTCTTAGGCCAGGCGAAAAACAACCGCGTATTTTCGTGATTGCGGGGGTAAGTGTCAACGCCGAATTGCTAAATATTTCAGCCGTAGACACATGTATTTGCGGAATAAGCACACAAACCCACGTTATCTGCGGGTTAATCGGGCTTAACTGCTCGCCCAAGCCTTCGGCCCAAGCGGCAAAGCCGTGCACAAAAACAGGCACATCAGCACCTAGTTTTAAGCCAATTTGCGCTAGTTGTTGTCGGCTTAAACCACAACCCCATAACTCGTTTAAAGCGATCAAGCAAGTAGCTGCATCCGAGCTGCCGCCGCCTAAGCCAGTGCCCATCGGGATTCGCTTTCGTAATTCAATCGTCACCCCCTGCTCTACACTTGCATAGGCCTGCAAGGCTTGCGCTGCCTGCACGCATAAATCTTGATCGGGCAGCGAACTATTCTCGGTTACCGATAAACAAACCTGTTGCTTATCGATGCGCTTAACCACATCGTTGTCATTTAACTCAAAACGTAGCTCATCGTGATAGTCCAAAAATACAAATGCAGTTTGTAAGCCATGATAACCATCGGGCCGCTTGCTCACCACATGCAAAAACAAATTGAGCTTTGCCGGGGCCAGCCACGTTAAGGGGGTTTGCTCGCTCATCTAGGCGCAATTAATTTATTGCCAGCGACTAATGACGATGCGGGCAAAAAAATCTTCCACCGGCTGCTGCATGCTTGGATCAACCAAGCTCACCGTTCCAGGCAAGGCCGTAAGCTCCATCACCCTCGGCACTTGCACGGTACTTTGGTCTGCCGTCGTAATCGATTGATACGTCAAAAACTTTACTTGCCAGCCGCCCTCTTCCGAATAGAGCAGCTGGCCTTGCTTGTTCAGCGTTGTCAGCGCAGCTTCACTCGCTGGCAAGCCACGCACCCAGTATTGCAGCTTAGAAAATGGGATGGGCCAGCCTAAGCGCTGTTGCAATAACGTTTGTAAATCAGGGCCATTTTGCACTTGGCCAGCCGTGTCTTTAAGCACCGCACCGCTCGGCCCTTCGTCAAGCACAACACGGCCCGTGCCAATCGGCCCTGCCAGCTCTATGTGCTGGGTCTGCGCATCACGCTGCCAGCGCAAGCGCGCCTGCCCACCTTCATTGCCTGTTTTAACGGCTAGCTTGCCGCTCAAATTCCATTGCTGTAATTTTTCAGCAGCTGCTTTATGCTCCGCCCATGGCTTCGCCGAAGCATCCGTCCAGCTTTTAATTTTAGGCTTGACGTAATCATTGTACGACGATTGGATCGTACTACAAGCTGACAACGAGATGAGACTGACCAGCAGTAAGGCTCTTGTAATGCATTTGCTTATCCCAGCCTTCATGGCGCCCCTCGTTGGTTAATAAACAGCAAGTCCCACACACCATGACCCAAGCGGGTGCCACGTTTTTCAAACTTAGTGATTGGCCGTGCTGCTGGCCTGGGTGCAAAATTACCGGGGCCAGCTAAATTATCAAACTCCGGCGTCGCTTCCAGCATTTCGATCGCCCAATTGGCATATGGCTGCCAGTCGGTAGCAAAATGAAACACACCGTCTTTCCTTAGCTTCTGTTGCAACAAGGTAATAAACGATGTTTGCATAATACGGCGTTTATGATGCCTTTTCTTTGGCCATGGGTCCGGGAAAAACAGCTGCACCGCATGCAAACTGTGGTCACTAGTCTGGTGTTTAAGAATGTCAATCGCATCATGGCTAATCAAACGCAGATTATCGACTGCTTGCTCTTTGGCTGCAATCATACAGTGCCCCACTCCAGCGCTATAAACCTCAACACCCAAATAGTTTTTATCTGGGTCTTGCTTAGCCATTTGCACCAGACTATCTCCATTGCCAAACCCAATCTCCAGCACCACGGGGGCGGGCTTGGTGAACAAGGTGTCAAAATTTAATAAATGCGGCGAATACTCTATCCCATAAGTTGGCCACAAGGCAGCTAACGCTTTTTTTTGGCTGTCTGTAATACGCCCTTCGCGGCGCACAAAACTGCGCACCGGTCGCCTTTGAGGCGCTCTGGCATTCAAGCGTTCGGTGGCCGCTAGGTCAGGCATGGGAAAACATCATTCGGTTTAAAACCAACAACGCCCGCAGCAAATAGCAACACGGGCGTAGCAAGAAATAGCACGCCTATATAGCGTACTGTTGAACGGTTAAGATTAGCTATCTAGGCTGTCCAGCTTAGCTTTTAACTCACCGTTTTCAAACATCTCGCGCATAATATCGCAACCGCCAATGAATTCACCCTTAATGTAAAGCTGCGGAATAGTCGGCCAATTAGAATACTCCTTAATGCCTTCACGTACGCTGCTGTCTGCAAGTACATCCACCGATGCAAACTTAGTTTCGCATTGCTGCAAAATTTGTGTGGCCGTGCCAGAAAAGCCGCACTGCGGGAAATCAGGATTGCCTTTCATGAATAAAACCACGTCGTTGCTTTCAACGACTTCCTTTAATTGCTCTTGAATGCTCATTAGTCTTTCTTAAATTTGTGATAAATAATTGCTTAGAAATAGCAAATGTAAATTCGCTTAATCTTGCGCTGCCGCATGCTCTTCTGGGCTGAGCGTTTTCATTGATAAAGCATGAATCGCCGCCTTCATTTTATCGCCCAGCACGCCGTACACCAGTTGGTGCTGTGCAATGCGCGACTTACCGGTGAACTCAGGGCTGACAATCACCGCCTCAAAATGATGGCCGTCGCCGTCTATTTCCACTTGGCAGTCTTCTAAGCCCGCTTCAATCCAGCCTTTTATGTCTTCTGGGGTAACCATATTTCGATTGATGTTCTCGTCATGTTGTTCGTAGCTATGTGGTCAAAGAGGCGTTTTTCAAGTCTGCAAGATGGACCCTATCAACTTTACACTTAAGCAAGCATTTTACCATGATCTACACACCGCACTCGTTTTTATAAGCAAATCTTGAAAATGTAGGTATTAATTTATTTGGCACAACGGTGCAGCTGGTTGTCCACTTAGGCGCTATATTAAAATGCACTGTGTTAAAATTAGCACAAGCTATTTTAATCACTTTTTACGCCTCAATCGCTCACCCAAAATCCACGCTCATGGACAATAACCCATCGCTTAACCTCTCAGCATTAACGGCCTTGTCACCCTTAGATGGCCGCTATGGCGACGCTACCGCCGCCCTACGCCCTTACTTTAGTGAATACGGTTTAATTTACTACCGCTGTCACGTGGAAGTGGAGTGGCTGATCCATTTAAGCTTAATGCCACAAATCACTGAGTTGCCGGCCTTCGACAAAACCACCCAACAGGCTTTACGCGCACTGATCGCCGATTTTGACCTAAGCAACGCACAAAGTGTGAAAGAGATTGAGCGCACCACCAATCATGATGTTAAAGCGGTGGAATACTTCTTAAAGCAAGCCTCTGCTGATATCCCTGCTTTAAAAGAAGCCAATGAGTTTTTTCATTTTGCTTGCACTTCGGAAGACATCAACAACCTTAGTTATGCGCTAATGCTGAAACACGCCCGTGACGAAGCCTTGTTACCCGACATTGGCGCACTGCTCTCCGACTTACGCAGCTTGGCCCTAGAGCACGCCAGTGTGCCAATGTTAGCGCGTACCCACGGCCAAACCGCCAGCCCCACTACAGTGGGCAAGGAAATAGCTAACGTCGTGCATCGCTTAAGCCAAATTCGTGAGCAGCTGACCAATGTACTCATGCTAGGAAAAATCAACGGCGCTGTGGGTAATTTTAATGCCCACTTAAGCGCTTACCCCGACATCGACTGGCCCAAGGAGGCAAAAGCTTTTGTAGAAGGGTTGGGATTGCAATATCAACCCATGACCACGCAGATTGAACCGCACGATTTTATCGCCGAGTTTTGCCATACACTTAGCCGCTTTAACACCGTGCTAATCGACTTTAATCGCGATATTTGGGGTTATATTTCTTTAGGGTATTTTAAGCAACGCACCGTAGCGGGCGAAGTCGGCTCT
>CALIFM010000122.1 GCA_938021685.1 uncultured Gammaproteobacteria bacterium
CTCGTGAATAAAAGGATTCGAAGTGATGAGGTATTTAAAATATATTATTATGATATTTTAATGCATGGGGTTTTTAAAGCCAAGCTCCCTGTTATTAAGGCTGCATTTAATAGAAGCTGCGACTTTAATGCTAGATTGCTACATCAAGGTATCGGTCACTAGTTAGATGATAGTTTGTCAATAGCTACCGACTACCAGCCAAATTCACTACTCAACATACTGTTGAGTGTAAACCACTTCCCTCTATTGAACTCTTAAGTTTCTTTAAACTAAAGTGCAGTCAATACCGCCGAATGGTGTTTTAAGTGGTCTTCGATAAAGCTGGCGATAAAATAATAACTATGGTCATAGCCTGCTTGCATGCGTAGCTCGAGCGCTTGGCCTCGGACTTTGCAAGCTTCGGCGAACAAGTGTGGATGCAGTTGCTCGGTTAAAAACTCGTCACTTTCGCCTTGGTCGATCAAAATGGCAGCATCCGAGAGATAGCCGTTTTGCATCAATGCTGTGGCATCGTATTGTTGCCAGTCGTCTTGATTATTACCAAGATAAGCCCCCAGTGCTTTTTGCCCCCATGGGCATTGGCTAGGTGCGCAGATCGGTGAAAAGGCCGAGATGCTACGATATTGCTGTGGGTTTCTTAGGCCAATGGTCAGCGCGCCGTGGCCGCCCATGGAGTGGCCTGTGATGCCTTGCTTGCTCATGTCTACTGCAAAGTGCTTTGCCACTAAAGCAGGCAGCTCTTGTGTGATGTAGCTGTACATCTGGTAGTTTTTGGCCCACGACGCTTGGGTCGCATCCACATAAAAACCTGCGCCACTGCCCAAGTCATAACTGTCGTCCTCACCCGCCACCCCTGCACCGCGTGGGCTGGTGTCAGGTGCGATAAGGGTTAGGCCAAGCTGTGCGGCTACGCGTTGTGCGCCCGCCTTAAACGTGAAGTTTTCTTCAGTGCAAGTGAGGCCTGATAAATACCATACCGCTGGTGTTGGACCGTTCTTCGCCTGCGGCGGTTGGTATACCGCAAAGCGCATCGGCGTACCCGTTGTGGCTGATTCGTGCGCATAAATACCCTGCGTGCCACCAAAACACTGATTGCTGCTGATAGCTTCCATCGCGTTGCTTGCAGCCATTTTAGAACTTCACCACAGAGCGAATCGACTCGCCTTTGTGCATTAAATCAAAAGCATCATTAATTTTCTCCAGCGGCATGGTGTGAGTAATCAGGTCGTCGATGTTGATTTTGCCATCCATGTACCAGTCCACAATTTTCGGTACGTCAGTGCGGCCTTTGGCACCGCCAAAAGCGGTGCCTTTCCATACACGGCCAGTCACTAACTGAAAAGGGCGGGTGCTGATTTCCTGCCCTGCGCCGGCCACGCCGACGATAATGGACTCACCCCAGCCTTTATGGCAGCACTCCAGTGCTTGGCGCATCAGGGTGGTATTGCCAACACATTCGAAGCTGTAGTCTGCGCCGCCATTGGTGAGGTCGACAAGATAAGGCACCAAATCGCCCTCAACTTCATCGGGGTTAACAAAGTGTGTCATACCAAATTTCTCAGCCATCTCACGCCTTGCAGGGTTGATATCCACACCTACGATGCGATCCGCCCCCACCATACGCGCACCTTGAATGACGTTGAGACCAATGCCGCCTAAGCCAAATACCACCACATTGTCGCCAGGCTGTACTTTGGCTGTATTAATGACCGCGCCGATGCCCGTGGTTACGCCGCAGCCGATATAGCAAATCGATTCAAAGGGCGCGTCTTCACGCACTTTAGCCACGGCAATTTCAGGCAGTACAGTGTGATTGGCAAAGGTGGAAGTGCCCATGTAATGAAATAATTTTTTCTTACCGATCGAAAAACGACTGCTGCCATCAGGCATCACGCCTTGGCCTTGGGTTTCACGAATCGCTTGGCATAAGTTGGTGCGTCCACTGGTGCAGTATTCGCAGTGGCGGCATTCAGGAGTGTACAGCGGAATAACATGGTCACCTTTTTTCAGGGTAGTCACGCCTTTACCCACGTCTACCACAACGCCTGCGCCTTCGTGACCTAAAATGGCAGGGAATAGGCCTTCAGGGTCGGCACCCGAGCGAGTGAATTCATCGGTATGGCAAATGCCGGTGGCTTTTATTTCAATTAGCACCTCACCTTCGCGAGGGCCTTCTAATGAAACAGTTTCGATCTCTAAGGGTTTGCCGGCTTGATAAGCCACCGCTGCGCGTGTATCCATAATCTCCTCTTGCTCTTTGTTGTTTGTAATTACTGGTGTATTCGCTAAATTCTACGGACTTAATGCACTGCCAGCAAGCGCAGAGCTGCTTTATTAGCTAAGATCTATGTCTCAGTTTGGTGTTTTTGGATATATTCTTGAAGGTTGTCGGTGCTAATTTCCTGCCCAAACATGATACGGTGCCCTTCAGGCGTGCTCACCCCAAATTCACGTAGTCCCCAGGGTTTATCTTCGGGAGCGGCATGAACGAGCGCGCCGCTTTTTAAATATTGCGCATACAGCGCATCAATGTCAGTGCAGTTGACATAGGCATAATACGAATGGTCATTCGTTTCCTTGGCCATGTAATCGTCTGGGCATTCGCCCATCATTACGTAAAAGCCTTGCAGTTGCACAAACGACCAGCCGTCTACACGAAAGCGCAGAGTAAACCCCAACTCGTTTAGAAAATAAGATTCGTTGGCGGCAAGGTCTTTGACCGCTAATACGTGCTGGGTGGTGTCGACTTTAAACACGGTTAGCTAGAGACCGTGTTGCTAATTTGCTAGCGATTTAAGCAGTGGCCTTACTGGTGGCCTTTTTATCGTCACCTTTGCCTTGTTTTGCCTTGCTGATCATGCATTCCAGCTCACCGTCTTTAACGGTCACATCCACTTGGCCGCCTTTGGCCAATTTGCCAAACAATAAATCCTCGGCTAAGGGGCGTTTAATGTGCTCGCTAATCACCCGTGTCATTGGGCGAGCTCCCATTGATTTATCATAGCCTTTGTCTGCCAACCAATCACGTGCTTTGTCGTCCACGTTCAGCATTACTTGCTTTTCTTCCAGTTGTTGCTCAAGCTCCATAATGAACTTGTCCACTATGTGCAAAATCGTCGGTGCATCCAACGGTGCAAAATGCACCATGGCATCCAAACGGTTACGAAACTCAGGAGTAAACGTTTTCTTGATTGCTTCAAAGTTGTCGTGTTCAGCCTCGCGCTCCACAAAACCCATGGTGCTGCGTGCCGCATCCACTGCGCCCGCGTTAGTAGTCATCACAATAATGACGTTGCGAAAATCCGCCTTGCGGCCATTGTTGTCGGTTAGCGTGCCATAGTCCATCACCTGCAACAAGATGTTGAATAGGTCGGGGTGTGCCTTTTCAATTTCGTCCAGCAGCAGCACTGAATGTGGATGCTTATTCACGGCATCGGTCAACAAACCGCCTTGGTCAAAGCCCACATAACCTGGAGGTGCGCCGATTAGACGTGACACGGTATGGCGCTCCATGTATTCAGACATATCAAAGCGCAAAAATTCGATGCCCATGGTATGCGCGAGTTGTTTGGTCACCTCGGTTTTGCCTACGCCAGTCGGCCCTGCAAACAAGAACGAACCAATCGGCTTGTTTTTGTCACCCAAGCCTGCACGCGACATTTTGATTGCCGATGATAAAGTGGCAATGGCTTTGTCTTGGCCAAACACCACCATTTTTAGGTCGCGCTCAAGGTTTGCGAGTGATTTCTTGTCTTCAGTAGATACTTGCTTAGGTGGAATGCGTGCCATGCTAGCCACAATTGCTTCGACTTCTTTAACGCCGATAGTTTTCTTACGCTTCCTTTTGCCTTTAGTAGAGGTAAGTCTCGACTTAGCACCAGCCTCATCCATTACGTCAATAGCCGTATCAGGTAAAAAACGTTCGGTTAAATAGCGTGCTGCCAGCTCCACTGCACTACGCAAAGCAGGAGCGGTGTATTTGACATTGTGGTGTTCTTCAAAGCGAGATTTGAGGCCTTGTAAGATCTGTACGGCTTCTTCAATAGTGGGTTCTTCCACGCTGATGCTTTGAAAACGGCGCGACAAAGCACGGTCTTTTTCAAAAATGTTGCGGTACTCTTGATAGGTGGTTGAACCCATGCACTTCATCTCGCCGTTGGCAAGCATCGGTTTGAGCAAATTAGAAGCATCCAGCGCACCGCCTGAAACCGCGCCTGCGCCAATAATAGTGTGAATCTCATCGATGAACAAAATAGCGTTTTCGGCTTTTTTCAGCTCGTTCATCACCGCCTTTAAACGCTCTTCAAAATCACCGCGGTATTTAGTGCCCGCTAATAAAGCGCCTATATCTAATGAATAAATAGTGCTATCAGCGAGCACTTCAGGCACTTCGCCCTTAACGATCAAACGTGCCAAGCCTTCGGCCATGGCAGTTTTTCCCACGCCTGCTTCGCCTACAAATAAAGGATTGTTTTTGCGTCGTCGACATAACACCTGTGCAGCCCGCTCCAGTTCTTTTTCGCGACCAATAAGCGGATCAATTTTGCCTTCAGCCGCTTGCTCGTTTAGGTTGACGGTATATAGCTGCAGTGCGGTTTTCTTCTCGCCGCCGTGCTCCTCATCGCCTTCTTGGTGCTCTAGCTGCGGGTTGTCCTCTGAGATATTAGCTATGCCATGTGAGATTTCACGCACCAGGTCAAAGCGTGTGACGTCTTGTGCATTAAGGTAATAAGCGGCGTGCGAGTCTTTTTCACTTAAAATTGACACCAGTACATTGGCGCCTTGCACCTCTTTGTTGCCTGCGTTTTGCACATGCAAAATGGCACGGCGCAGCACTCGCTGAAAGCCAATGCCTGGCTGGGTTTCGGCCTCTTCCTCGTCATCCAGCATCGGCATCATTTCGCTTAAAAAGCGCTCTAGATCGTCTTGCAACTTTTGCACATTGCCACCGCAACGCACAATCAGTTGCTGTACTTGTTCGATGTCCGTAATCGCCAGCAATAAATGTTCCACGGTTACAAACTCGTGTTTTAGTTGCTGGGCTTTGCTTACCGCAGTGGTCAGCGCGGCCTCTATGTTTTTCGATAACATCGTTTAAGCTTCCTCAAGCGTACACTGTAAAGGGTGTTCATTGCTGCGTGCCACTTCTTGCACCTGCGCAACTTTAGTTTCGGCCACTTCATGCGGGAAAACGCCGCACACGCCTTTTCCTTTTTGATGTACATTCAACATCACTTGCATGGCCTTTTCGTGGTCCATGCGAAACAAATTCTCTAGCACCATAATTACAAATTCCATCGGCGTATAGTCGTCATTAAGCATAATAACTTTATACATCGGCGGTTTTTTTAGCTTAGGCCGCGCAGCCTCGGCCACCAAGCCCGTGCCACCACCTTGGTCATCATTTGCACGACGATTGCCGCGATTGTCATCTTCCTCATCGCCCGCGCGCGGCAGGCTTAATTGAGGGTACAATGATTGAGTTAGGGTGGTGTATTGCATCATGGTATTGTTAAATTAAGCCGCGCCGCCGCAGCCGCCGCAAGAGCCGCTGCCACCTACCGCTTGAAACACGTTATTAAACACGAAGCTTGCGTTCACGCCGTCGTCGGCGTAATCAATCTCGGCACCTTTCAAAAATCCTAGAGCTACTGGATCTACGACCAAACGCATGCCATCTTGTTCCATCAGACTGTCGGTGGGCAACTTTTCTTCGGCAAAAGTCATGCCGTATTTCATGCCTGAACAACCTGCACCATACACATATACGCGCACCGCGTCCATTTGGTCACCTGCTTCTTGCAACAAGGCGCTCACTTTTTCGCTAGCCATGGGCGTCACGTTTAATTGCTCTTGAGTTAATACATCGCTGTATGCATTCATTGGTTGCTTTCCTAGTATATTTAAAGACTGATTTTATTCACTTGCCACTAATCATAACACTGCCATGCTAAAAACTGCATTACAGCTTGTTTAAAATTTGACACTAAGTGTTATATTGAGTGCATTAAATGTAAATTCAACCCTAAATGAGTCCTACAAGACTGCACTAGGCACAAACTTATTTATCACATAATTAATTGCAGGAATTAACGATGGCAAGAACCGTATTTTGCACCTTTCTCGGCAAAGAAGCCCCTGGCCTTGAAGAAGTGCCGTACCCTGGTGAATTGGGGCAGCGTATTTATGACAATATCTCAGCCGAGGCTTGGCAAGGTTGGTTGGAACGCTTGGTGATGATTGTTAATGAAGACCAACTCAACACAGCCGAGCCTCGCGCACTAGAAGCAGTAGAAGCGCACTTGCTGGGGTATTTGTTTAAAGAAGGTGATATGGGCCAAGCGCCGCAGGGTTTTCATTAGCCGATGCGAGTATTGATTGCAACTTTTAAAATTTCAGCTGAGTGATTAGGTGATGGTAAAACGAATCAGTATGTTGATAGTAAGCGTCTTGATCGCTCTGGTATGGATGTATTGGTTCTGGGGTAATGCTGTTGATTTAAAAAACCAATTTACAGATTTGAGCTCACTTAGTTCAAACGGCGTGTCATCGGTGGCGCAAATTGAGTCTTGCCAAGAGATAGAAGATGGCGGTGATTACCAACTGTTGTTTGATGGTCATGAAGCGGCCTTTTCTATTGATAGGCCTTGCGATGCTTTAGATTCAATCTATGTGCGCTATGTGCCAGACAGCCCTGAGATTGCAAGGGTGACGCAATCCTCTTCATTTGTAAGTTTGTTTTGGGAGGAGCCTCTAGGCCATTTTTTAATACAGGTCTTTTTTACTTTAGTTTGCTTAATGTTTGCTGCGGTCTTTGTGATTATGATCTTTTTTCCTGCTTTGTTGAGTGGCAATAGCGAAAACTGATAGCGCAACAAAAGCTAAGGTTTTAATTCGAGCACATATAGAGCACCTTGCTGTTTCATCAGCCCAGCACGGCGTTCAGCGTCTTCGCCTGCACCCCAAAATAAGTCAGCACGCAGCTGGCCTTTAATCGCACCGCCTGTGTCTTGTGCGAACACCATGCGTTGTAAAGGCGCATTGTTGGCATCGGGGTAGGTGGTACTTAGCCACAGCGCCGTACCCAGCGGCACCACCTTAGGGTCAATCGCCACACTGCGCCCAGCAGTAATCGGCAGGTTCATCGAACCAATGGGGCCTTCATCTACATCTTCGCGCAGGGTGAAAAACACAAAGCTAGGGTTTTGATTAAGCAGCTCTTGTGCTTTGTTCGGGTGCTCTTTAAGCCATTTTCGAATACTAAAAAGGCTCACGTCTTTGCGCTCAATCTCGCCGCGTTCTATCAGCACCTTGCCAATTGCGACATAGGGGTGGCCGTTTTGGTTGGCATAGCCCGCGCCGATGATTTCGCCTGTGGGTAGCTGGATGCGGCCCGAGCCTTGAATTTGCAAGAAAAATACCGCATCGCGATCGTCTACCCATAAAAGCTCGTTGCCTTTAAGCGGCTGGCCTTCGCCATCGATTTGCGCGCGATCATAATAGGGCAGCACGGTGTTGCCTTCTAAGCGCCCGCGTACTCGTTTGCCCTTCAGGTCAGGGTACAAGCTGGATAAATCCACAATTAGCAGGTCGTCTGGTACGCCATATAAGGGGTGGCGGTAGCGTGCATCAGGTGTGTAACTGCCTTGCAGTAGTGGTTCGTAATAACCGGTGATTAAGCCTTGCTCGCGGCCACCGTCGCCAAATAATTGACGCGGTGCGAAGTGCGCTTCAAAAAACGCTCGAGCAGTGATGTTGTCGACGTCTGTCATGCTTGTGGCTGCGGTGCAAACATTTGTCCATTCAGCTTCGCTTTGCAGCTTGCGGCAGCCTTTTAGCAACGCAGGCCATGCCTGCGCGTGTTGGTCGGCCTGCCAGCCAGGCAATTGCGCCCACGGCAGCACTTCGCCTAAGCCGCTGCCCTTGCGACCACTGTTTTGACAGCTTGCTAGTAATAGAGCTGCCAGCAAAAGAATGGGTAAACGCAGGAATGAAAACGGATTGGTTATATTCATATTAATGCTGAAAGGGCGCTACGCTTCGCTGCGTGCATGGAAAATAAAGCCAATGCTGTTTAGCAGCAGCTGTGCAGCTAAAATGCTGGTGATTCCAGCAGGGTCGTAAGCAGGTGCTACTTCCACTAAATCAATGCCGATGATGTTGCCACCGCTGCGTATTGCAAGCGCTTGGATAATCTCTAACACTTCATAATATAAAAAACCGCCGTGACTGGGGGTGCCAGTGCCAGGCGCGATAGAGGGGTCAAAGCCATCTATGTCGATGGTCATATAATAATTCTTGCCTTCGGGAATGCGGGCCATCACGCCTTCTACGCCCAGTTTGCGAATTTGCCGTACGGATAAAATATCCGACCCCGCTGCACGTGCGGCATTGTAATCATCGCTATTGCTGGACGACACATTGCGGATGCCCATTTGGGTCATGCCTTCAATGTGGGTCATTTCAGAAGCGCGGCGCAGCGGATTGCCATGGCCGTAGCGCACGCCGTGGCGCTCGTCTACAAAATCAAGATGCGCGTCAAAATGAATGATGTGAACTGGTCCTTTGCCTTCGAAGGCCTGAATGATTGGTGCGTGTACTGAGTGATCACCGCCTAAGCACACTGGCATAGCACCTGCGGCCAAGATTTTGCTTACTGCGTGGTAGGTGTTCTCATGGCTCTTATGCATATCGGTGTGCACAATGTCGGCATCTCCCACATCTACCATACGCACTTGTTCTTGGGTGAGGTACATCTTGTCATCTTCAAAGTCATATGCACCGCCATGCCCAAACGAGAATAAAGTTGAAGCTTCCCTAATGCCGCGTGGCCCAAATCGCGCGCCTGAGCGCCACTGCGTGCCCATATCATTTGGGACGCCTAAAATCGCGACATCGGCATCAATCTTCTCCCAGTCGGTGCAGATCGGTGCTTTGGCAAAGCTGCAATGGCCGACAAAGGGTAGGTTTAGGCGGCCAGATTCGTAATCGTTTGACATGGGAATTCCCTTAAGTGTGTTTGTTGATGAGCGGCGTTTTGCTATACCTTATTGTAAGGCATCAAGCGCAACCAAACCAAACCATGATTGTTTGGCGAAAGCCAAACAGGTGACAGTGCGCTTAGAACCGCCACACCGCTGCAATACCGATGGCTTTGCTGCCCATTGATGCCCATGGCAGCCAGCGAGGCGGGTCGCCTGCTAGCAAGCGCCATGCGTCGATGGCAGCTGGTAGGGCGACGTACAGCGCAATTTCATCGCTGCTGTACGAAGTGGCCGCTGCAATGCCCGTGGCATCGCCGTCTTCATGGTCTTTTAGTCCTAATGCATAGGCTGCCGAGATGGCTATATGGCCTAGCACCAAACCACTGTAAAAGGCATGCTTGCTAGCTGATAGCTCAGGGCTCTTTAGCTTTAAAAACGCAGCTTCAGAGATCAGCCACTGAGCTTGAAAGCCTGCCGATGACAGGCGCAATGCTTGGCGTGGTGTGCCATCTTGATCTTCGTATTTGACCGTGAAGTCTTCGAAAAACGCATCTACGCCTTCAGCTTCGGCTGCGGCGAAATGCCCTAGCTCGTGCCCTATAATGGTGGCAGCCATGCCGCCCAGCAGCGGCCCCCAATTGTCTTGAGCTTGCTCTAAGCTAAGCGTTTGGCTATGGGCGCTTGGTGATGCGAGAAAACTAATGGCCAAACCAATGGCCACAACAGCCACAGCGGTTAGACGCTTTATTTGCATGGCTGTGCTTATCATTGTGCAGGCACCACTTCGTTAATCATGAGTATAAGGCGCTCGCGCTGTTGGTTGCTGGTGCGAATGACATTGCTGCGAATATCGCCTGCTTGCGCTGTAGCGCTACCGCTTTTGCTGACACGCGCCGCCACGGTTATATCGTCAAATTGTGATAAGCGTAAATCGGGTAGCATCGCATCATCATCGCTTAAGGTGACATCGGCGGGTAAATCGGCCACGGTTAAACGCACCGCAGCCACAGGCATCGGTGGGCCACCTTGTGCTTTGGCAAACACTAGCACGGTATCGTTTTCTTTTACTAAGCCGGAAATTGTTGGGTCGAGCTTTACACTAATGCTTAACTGTGGCCCATTGCTGGCTGGATCAGGGCTTGTACTAGTAGCTTGGGTTGCTGCTTCTGGCAATTTGCTCAGTTCTGCTACCTTGCTTTCAGTTTTTTGACTCTGAGCCAGTAAGTGCTCGGCCGATGCATTATGAGTCAAAATTTCACTTATAATTCTTTGTTCGGCCGCTTGGGCATCGTGGCCAATGGTTTGTTTCGCCTCGTTGATCATCGCATTAAGCTGCTGCACGGCTTCTGCATCGTCTTGTAGTGCATCTTTGGCCCATAGCCAATGCTCTAGCGCCTTTTCAGGATGCCCAAACTCGGCCTGTGCCAAGCCAGCCAGCCAGCGAGCCTTTGGGTGATGCGGATCGAGCTCGATGGCTTGTTGTAATAGGCTTAGGCTTTGATTGCTGAATGATTGCGCGTTACTCATCACAACTGCGTCAGCCTGTTCAGTGAGGATGTCAGCATCTGGCCCTGTTTGTTCAAGTAATCGCTGATAAATTGGCACTGCCTCGCTGTGGCGGTCAATACGGCTATAGGTTTGCCCCAGCAAAAATAGCAGACGTAGATCAGTTGGTTTTTCAGCTAAGCGCGCTTCAAGGCCAGAAACTAAGTCGCTTAAGGCAGGCGTATCGTTGCTTACCGATTCTCTATTTTCTTGTTGTGATTGTTGGGTGGCAATTTGCTGCTGCTCAAGCTGCCCAAAATTGGGCTCGCCTGTTTGCCAGTATAAGCCAATACTAGCCAGCAGCATTGCTCCTAGCACCGCAATGTTGAGTGCTTTTGGTGCATGCTGCAATGTTCTGGGTAATTCAGTGCTTTGTGCAAGTTCTTGTGTTAGGGTCGTTTCAAGGTCGGCCAGTGCATGATCGCGCTCGGTTTCGCTGCTTAAGCCTGCTGTATAGGCCGATTCAATTTCATCACGCCGCTCCTTGGCAATAGCGATGTTGCGTTCGTGTGCGCTTTCGCTGCGTAGGCTGTGGGCGCGGCGCAGCGGTCCCCAAACCAGCAGTAGGGCGATAATTATTAGCAAGGCAGCGCACAACCAAAATAGCATCGGGCTTAGTCCTTATTGCTTGGATTTTGGTGATTTTCTGCAGGTGACTCACCTTGCAAAGCTGCTCGTGCAGCATGCTGTGCATCTAATTTAATGTCTTGAATATCTTGCAGGGCGGTGCCTTGCCTACGGCGGCGTATTATTCGCCAAGCAATCAATAAAGCCAAGGCTAAAAAAACAAAAGGGCCAAACCATAATAGCGCGGTGCTAGAATTAACGGGCGGCCGGTACAGCACAAAATCGCCATAGCGTGCCACCATAAAGTCAGCGATCTCTTTGCGGCTATTACCAGTGGTGACCATCTCGTAAGTTTTATTGCGCAGGTCCTTGGCTAAATCAGCGTTGGAGTCAGCCAAATTTTGGTTTTGGCATACTAAGCAGCGTAGCTCTTTAATCATGCTTTGGTATAGCTGCTCTTGCTGCGCATTTTCAAAGCTGTATTGCTCAATTACAGCAGAAGTAGGCAGGCTTGGTAACAGCGTAGCGATTATTATCGCCCCAAAAACCAAGCGCAGCGCGCGCCATTGAGCGTGAAATGCTCTGGTAATCAGGTTCATGGTTCAGCCTGTAATTGAGCAACCAACGGTAGCAACTGCTGGTTGATGATGTCAGCGGTAAATGGACCGATTTGCTTAAAGCGAATGCGCCCTTGTTTGTCAATTAAAAAGCTTTCAGGTACGCCATAAACGCCGTAATCAATGCCTACATCGCCGTTTAGGTCGAAAGCAATGTGGTGGTACGGGTCATCAAATTGCTTAAGCCATTGCAATGCATCATTACGTTCGTCTTTATAGTTTAGGCCCACTAAGGTCAGTGCTTCGCGCTGGCGAAGGCCTGTAATGAGTGGGTGCTCTTGACGACAAGCCACGCACCAAGATGCCCAAACATTGAGCAGCCATACTTTGCCTAGCAGTTGCTCGTTATCGATAGTCTGTTCCGTGTTATGCAAGCTAGGCAATACAAAGGCAGGAGTTGGCTTGCCAATAAACGGTGAGGGTACTTCCTTTGGATCGAGTTTAAGGCCCATACCGAGAAACCCCAGCATGACTGTAAAACCTATCAAAGGTAATAAGTAACGATTCACTTTTCTATTAAGTTTATTAAACAGGCTGCGCTATTTAGCCGTTTCACCCACAAAGGCGGTGCGTTCGCGTACTTTAATACGGCGGTAGCGCGGGTCGGCTGCAGCAAGGCCGCCGCCGAGCGCCATG